>JAIXZQ010000020.1 GCA_027489475.1 Methylophilus sp. | reverse complement strand
AGCTTGGAGGCTCCCCTGACTGGTGATGCAACGGCCAAACGATGCACTGTCTCACGAATAACCCACCACGATTTGCCCCAAACAAAGTCGTCGCCGACGCGATGTTTGTCGGGCAAAAAAGTGGTCGGGTTTATGGAGTGAGGCAGCGGCCAGAGGGATGCAACGGGAGAGCGCCAAGCGTCTCCCTTGCCAAGATGTGCGAATACGCGGGCGCAGCACGTGTAGTCACGCGCACACCTTGCGATCAGCGTAAGCGGATAGTCTGACCATTTACTTGATCATTGATATTGGGATTCGCGGATTGGATCGAACCCGAGCTTCCCCCCACAGGTTCGGGCGCGATGGTTTCTTTTGCAGACTGAAATAGCAGCAAGAGGAGTCATTGCTATGGATAGAAAAGAGCAGATCGCGTTTCGTGGGCTCATGACCGCCAATTTCATCTTGCACATGGTGTCTGCCATTTTTGCAGGAATTTGGATTTCAGAAATGCTTGCGCCTGATGGCGTGATGGATGTTCTGGATTGGGTGAAGGTTGGCCTGTCTGTGATGGCACTTGCGATTGGGCTAACGTTTTCCAGCTACATCGCACTCAAGTTCATTGTGAACTTGCCCGAGAAAATCATGCACCCAGCTAGGATCATGTTTATCACAGTCTATGTGCTAATTGGTTCAAATCTGGCGATTGCGTCGGCGTCGGTTCTGGCGTCCGCCGCTGGTGAACGTGCGCACATGGAGCGCACGCTTGATCGTTATCGCGAAGCGATTGAAGAGCGTCGGCGCGCTGCGTCTGAGCTTTTGAATCGTGCGCCCGCGCTTAATGAATGTGTCGTAACCGCAAAAGCTATGAGCGAAGAAGAGGTCACAAGTGGTGCCTTTAGCGAATCTGGGCGCAATGTCGGGCGTGTTGCGATCACCATCCAAAATGTCAGTACGGGTTGCGACGTGGCATTGCGTGCTTTGTTTGGAAGCCGCTCAACATTGACTCGTCAATTTGATCGGGCTGAACGCATTTTGATGGAAGCCCGTCAAGTTATCGACGGCGATCAAGATCGCGCAACAAAGCTCAAAATGGTGCGTAAACTGATGCATGAACTTGGTGGCGTTCTGCGTACAATCAACGACGCATTCCCGACTGAAGCCATGCAGTCGGCGGCTGATGCGACAAGCAAGGACTGGTTTGCAATCGGTTTGCCTGAAAACGCTGCGATTGCCCTTACAGGGAATTTTTCAGGTGTTAGTGATCGCGTCACCGAAGGACTTGATGATGTCGTCGCTTTGAAGTCAAAGCGTCTGCCCACCATGAGCGTTTTGCCCTCCATGGCTTACTTAGCTCTATACCCCCAAACAACCATCGGGGCTGTTGTGTTTGGGATCATCGTGGAAGGCCTACCACTCACCACGATCCTTTTGGGCTTTGCATTGCTGGGGCGCAAAGAACACGACGATCACGCTGCGATGATCATCGCTCCGACAGACATTACAAAGAAGCGCGGGCGCGTGGCAAAAACCAAAGCCCGGTCTGAACCTGCCAACGACGTAGATAGCGATGAGACATCAAACGTGGCGTAAGCAAGCGCTATTGGCTCAAAGAGAAAGGGCGACGCGCGAGCGTCGCCCTTTTTGCTTGTCGATGTCACCACCAAGCATGGTAAGCGATTGAGTTCCCATCGGCGATTTCTGCGCGTGCAAGCGCGATAAATTCGCGGTCATGCTTTAGATCGTCGGGCGTGCTTTCGCCGAAAAAGAAACCGGCGGTGTGTGGCAATTGATTTGCGTTTAGTGCGTGTTCCAATCGATCTAGATCTTCACTGGTAATCACGACAGTCGCGCAGTTGAAATCAGCATCTTGTCCACCTTTACAGATGTAAAGCGCTCTCATCCAGCCGTGCAGGTTTGGATGTTTTCGCCAATAGAAAATTTCGCGATCACTGTCGCTGAGTTGAAAGTCGGTTTGCGGTTGTGCCGCGTTTGCTGTGAACGATGTGGCATACATATCTAAGCCCATGTTGGTCTCCTTTTTGTTTCGGGCTCACATGATTGTGCGCCGTCTGGAGACACGCGGGCTCACGCCCAGCCGCGCGTTCAATGCCCCGACACGGTCGCGATTAGCGAGTGGTGCGGGCTGGGGCTTGAACGAATAAGCGATGGGACGGGAGCAAGGTCGAACAATGACGGCCAGTCACTGGGTATCCAAAACAAAAGAGAATTGGCGCTTAAATGACTCAGTAGTGATTAGGGTACGTCGATAAGGGTTGCTATCAATAGCGGCAGACAAAAGTCTTAAGGTGTCTGCTCTGGAAGCGGCGGCTGATACACATTGCTTACAGCTAACAAATTATTTTCAAAAAGGCTTGCAACAAACTCATGTGCTGTTAGGCCCGACTTTTTTGCCTCCAACGACAATGCCTTCAGGAAAAAATCCAGTCTTTCTTTTTCATGTCGGGCGGTTGCGTTAAGTTGAACATTGCTGACACATGCGGATGCCCGACGCCCCTCTTTGTTAACGGCGCAAATGGGTGCGTTTGTGATTGCCAACTCAAAGGCGCTGCTAAGATTGATTGTTGTATCCAGTTCGTCTGACAAAATATTCAAGGAATCTGACGCGATCATGCCAAGTGGATCGTCGTTTGCCAAAACCCGATATAGGGAAAAGTTACTGCTGATTGCAGCAAAATGCAGGGCGGTATTTCCTGTCTTTGGGTCTGTAGCTTGAATGTCGGCTCCAAACACCAACCACTGAATTGCGGCAATCAGATCACCGTTTTGGGCCGCCAATAGGAATTCACGATTTAGCTCAGTATCCGTCATTTCTGTCTGCTTGCGGAGCCAAGCCAGCTCAAGCTTTTTGATGTTGTTTGTTGTTTTCAGTCTTCGTCTTGACAAATCATCTCCATTTCGGCGCTTAGCTGCTTTGTCACGCGGCAGAAGCGCAGCCTCTTGACCAATTGCGTTGTTGTATAAATCAAATATATACTGATCTATATTTCCAATCATTACATGATTATCTGGTGTTCTGTCAATAAAAATGGAGCCTATATTAGTAGCAGACGGAGTAACATGGATCATATGCATTTCATTATAATCAATATCAAAGGCAATTATGCTTGCATCATAGTCACCTCTTGGCAAGCAAATGCCAACAAGAATTTCGGTGTCAAATAACTCCCCATACTTATATTGGCTGCTGCGTAACGCTCGGTTTAGCGCTGACCGTCCATGCTCTAGCCTGAAAACTCGGTAAATTGCGTTCATTGCGCCAAACATACCGTCGCAAGAAAAAGCCAGTGTGGATACGAGATCGTATTCCGCATTTTGGACTACGCCAACATACTCTGCTGGGAACGGAAACAAATTAGCCCTATGCGGGATAGTACTGGTTGATTTTATTGGAAGTTTAGTCCGCTCATATTCTCTTATCTGTTCCAATTCTGCCTGCGTCAGTATGCGTTGGCGTTCTAAAAAATTGGCAACCATAAGCATGGCAATATCGTTCATCCTATCTTGTTTGCGGTTCAAAAAGCGTCCTAGACCGTCATCTTTGATAGGTAGCCTATAATCGTAGGGCTTGGTGTCATCCGTATCACTTTGTTGTCTAGCCAAAAAACGCTCATCGGTGTAGACAATATCGAAGATCAGTTCTTTAACTGAGTAGCCTCGTCCAGTGACGTAATGATGTCGGCGGTGGTTCCTTTGATAGTTGAAGAAGTATCTCAAGCGCTCCCGAATAAAGACACATTGTAATTCGGAAAAACGGGCCATTAGCTTAAACCATAGTATTAGCGACCGAGCTAAACTATCAGCCAAGCCATTTCCGAGTGACGTTTAGCTTCGATGCTCGGAAAAGCCTAGCGGGCACGTGTCATAGTATCTGGGTCATGACATTTTGAACCGCGCGGTTCTCCACCCCCAATTGGGAGAGAACCTAAATGAATTTAGTACCCTCTGCGAAAGTTCGCGCCCCGAAACTCGCCCTCAATTCCGTGCGTGCTTCGAAAACGCGCATTATCATTGTGCCACACGCAAGCCAGCTACTGACCACCGCTTATTACACCAAGTTGGCGATTGCCTCTTCAAGCCTGAACATGTCACGTCGTAGCTTTCCTAATTGGATGGCCGATGCTTTGTTCCTTCGGGACGTTGAGTTTCGGTTCCGGGATGGCCGTCTATATGAGATTGCTGATGACGAAATTGATTTTGCTTTCAGTGATCCGTCTTTCCGTTGGCTGTCCGATTTTACGGATTTGCAACGGCTGCCGCTCAAGCAAAAGCCTCACTACACTATTGAATTGAGATTGCGCCTGATCGCTTTATCGTTCTGGGTCGATTTTCCCGAAATCGCAAAACACTTCGCGCGGTGATTTGAGCCTCAGCCATAAGTGAGCCGCGACCAAATTGGTCGCGGCTTTTTCTTTGTCCACTTCCCCCCGCACTATTTGTCTCACGAGGCCATGACACCATTGCCGGAAGTTTCCGCGCATGGAGTTAAAGCTCATGTCACATGAATATGAGGTCGAGTACGGCCAAGACGGCAAGGCGCAAATCAATCGTGTGCCTCAACAATCGCAACGCGCGATGCCACAAGATGAAGGTGGATATTATCAACGACCGCCACATGGCTATCCACCTTACAAGGAGCCATTCAGGTTGCCAGCAGTGGTCAACACAATTGTCTCAATCGGTTTTGCTGCCGCGCTATTTTTCGGAATGGAGAAATACGCTCCTCACGATTTGAAGCCGTCCACAACCTTTGGTGCTTATGAATCCTCAATCGGCCAACAGTTGAAAGCGGCTGAACTGAATGAGCAAGCTCGTTTTTCCCAGTATGAGGCCGAAGTCAAAGTCGCGGTTGAAACGCAAGCGAAGCAAAATGAAATGATGCTGCAGGCAATTCTTCAGCACTACACTGCTACTTATGAACGTGGAAAAACGATGACTGAGGCTGCAAATAATTACCAAGGCAAATATCTTGATGCCACAATTAGCCAGACGGCTGGTGTGCAATCAAGCGATGTCGGTATCGTTTCTATCGCGACACTTGCTGGGCGCGGTCTTAATTTAATTGAACCTGGCTCCGGCGATGCTGCTCTGAAATATGCAGAAGATATCAATGAAGGCCTTCGCGCGGGCCTAAAAGAAGCCGCGACACAAGCGGTGCATGTTGATCTTACTGGGTGGAACTACGGCCTTCCTCCACCAAGCGAAGTGCAAGCGATGATCGCAAGCGTTCGTCCAGTTCAGATTCCAAAACCACCAACGCTCAGCGTGCATGGTTACAGTGACCAAACCAAAAAAGATGATCGCGCTTCCCAACAAGAGGGGCGCTGATCATGTTTGGCAAAAATGGTGGTGGCCGAATTGGGGCCGGTTTAAATCTTTTTCAAAACTTTCATCGCCAATCGATGGAGGCTGACTTTGCAGCGCGCGCCCGCGCAAACGCCGCGCGCACGCAGTGGCAGATGATGAACGCTAAACCATCAGGCCAGCTTGGCGATTCAAAGCTGGCCGATGGCGAAGATGCTGGCCGCGCGGGCCTTCATGATCCAAGCGGTTTGTTTCTGGGCGCACATCAAGGGCGCATGATTTTTTGGAATTCTGACGAAAGCCTCTTGACTTACCTTCGCACAGGCGGAGGTAAGGGCGTATGCCTTATACAACCTAACCTTGCACATATTTCTGATCGGTCATTGGTAATTATCGATGCCAAAAATGGAGAATTGGCTTGGTCGACTTCTAAGCACCGTGAAGAAACTTTAGGTCAAAAATGTATCTTCATCAACCCATACGGACTTCATGGGCTACCGAACACGCGTTTGAACCCACTTCAGTTGTTGATTAACATTGTTGCTTCCGGCGGTGTGATCGATGGTCAAGCAGATGGCATCGCCCATATCTTGGTGCCTCAACCAAAATCGGAAGGCGATAATGCTTGGGTACGCAAGGGGGCGATTGAACTGCTTGTTTTGCGGATGGAATTCTTAGCAAAATTTGATCCTGACAATTGCAAGCTGTCTGGTCTTTGGCGGTTTATGAATGGCGGTGCAGAGCATTTTGCACTGGCATTTAGTCTGATGTCGACTTGCGGTGATGAATCAATCGAACGCCGCGCCATGGCGTTTGATTCCATGCGTTACGAGGCCCCGAAACAGTGGGAAGCAATACGGTCTGAAGCAGCGGCTGCCGTGTATGTTTATGAGCCGACAAAATCTCTCGGCAAAGCGACGGATGCGCATGATTTCGATTTGACGCGTTTGAAGCAGGAGAAGATCGCTGTCTTTTTGATACTCTCTGTAAATAACCTTGATCATGCAGCACCTTTTGCAAGTTCGACTCTGAATTTGATCATTGAAACACTGGCCGCGACAACCGGGCCAGTGCGCACGACGTTCATCTTGGATGAGTTCCCAAATTTCCCAAAGGTAAGTGGAATATTGCGCTCACTTAGACTTCACCGTTCGCTTGGAATTCAGTTTTGGTTCTTTGCTCAAGGTCGTCATTCGATGACGGGCAAATGGTCAAAAGAAGAAGTTAAAGAAATCGAAGATCAAGTGGGCTGCACTCTCATGAAATCTGTTTGGGAACCTGACCTATTGAAAGATATTACTCTTTGGTCAGGTAACAAAACAATTCTATCCAAAGGCGTCTCGCATAATGGCGGCACCGTCGAGACCGGTGCATCCAATCTTGGTGAGACAAAACGGCCAGTGCTGCAAACCGAAGATATTTTAAACCTTGGCTCTGACAAGTTCATCATTCGGGTGGCTTCGATGCCGCGCCTTTTGATCGCTGATGCCGTTCCATACTTCAAAGTAATACCATGGAAAGATCAGGTTCGCGATGTCCGCGACCTGCATCGTGGAGGTAGTACATGACCACGAAGAAAAATACGACCAAAGGATTCAACACTGCATCGACCATGACGACGCGCGAAGCGACCTTGCGTGCGCGTGCAGAGAAAGCCGTCGAGCGTCTTGGTGCCCGTCACGAGGCTAACCAAGCGCAACAAGTTGCGAAGCGCTTTGACAAGCTCACACGCAACGATGGTCATGCTCCTGAACTAAAACCCAGTTGGGCAACCAATGATCGGCGCGCATGGCAAATGCGCGCCGCGAAATATCAAGTCGCACGCGAACATTCCGCGCGTCTCTCAAAGGTGCGCAACACTGCTGAGCGCATGATCGCCTTGAAGCCACGCACGGGCAAGGCTTTCACCAAGGGCTTAGGCAGTCTTGAGCGCTAGAAGTGGCTGTAGCCAGCCATTTCTAGCGCATTGCAACATGTCAAGTGTTTGGATTTATATGACTTTATATGCTATATTTAATGTAGGGTGTAGCCTTTGAAAGTTGGAACATTTCTCCGCTTACGAAGGGTTGGTTGAACGATGATCAACCTTGTTGATCGTTCCCCCCATGATGTTTTTGAAATTGCATAGGATTGTTAGGTGGCGGCAAATCTCTTGTCCCGCTGATCGTTGCACTTCGTGCAAAACAAAGGAGAGCTGAAGTGGACGAAACGAATATTCCAGACAAGCCACGCTACAATTACCTTGCGAGCTTTAACGCCCCATATTGGAGAGTGCAATTCGATATAAGAATGGCACTTGAACTCGCTGAAGACTATTTTAGTGAACGGGAGCTGAAACTGACTTTAGTACGTTACCAGCGCCTCCTTGAGCTAAAATCTAAGCATCCGGAAGTTTATAAGAAACTGGAAATTGGTGACTCTCATCGCCACATCTGGAAAGCTGCGCGACAAGACGTAAGATACGGTTTCATGATCCACTGCAACAAAATCATTGTTGCTGGAGAGCGCCGCATGGCTCGACAGCAAGAAGAACTAGGTCGTTAGCCAGCCCGATAATCTCTAGAAGAATTTCAATTCCATTTGAGTAAGGTAGTTGCGTGATTTGGCGCAATGCATCACATCAACTATTTGTATTTATATGATTTCATATGCTATACTTAGGGTAGGGTGTGGCCTTACAGCGTTGGAGCAAGTCTCCGCTGAAGAAGGATCGGGTGAATGATGATCGTTCCCCCCACGCAAACAGAACAACTAAAACAAGATTGCCTGACCGCAACTTCATCTTGAAGAAGCGTTGTTGGCAAAGGTAAGTACGGTGCTTGAGATAGGCCCAGAGAAGATGGCACATTACCGCAAGATTCTTGCGGGCGTTGCTGTCACCGATGACCGTAAGAACGATATGATCCGCGCGGTCGGATCCTTGATGCAATCCTTTGTGGATCGCGCTTGGGGCGTTGATCCTATTCAGATTTTAGAACGAAGCCGCTTGAAAGACTCTTTTCAAAGTGCGACGCTTCATGCTAACCTTCCCTCTACAAATTTGATCAGCGATAGCGCTGAACGTGTAGACCTTGGCCCGATTGATGGGCGGGAGGGCGCAACAACTCAAAGCAAAAAGAAACGAGGATGGCGCCATGGACAAAAGCCAAACCATGAAGGCGGTAATATACTGCCGCATATCTAGCTCGAAGCAATTGACAGAGGGCGATGGCCTTGAAAGCCAGCGCGCGCGTTGTGAAGAATTTGCGCGGCGCAGAGGTTACGAGGTTGTCTCGGTGTTTCGTGATGAAGCTTCAGGCAGCACAGTGTCCCGCAAAGGCATGAAGGCAATGTTGGATTTTTTAAAATCCAAACGGCCTCAACAGCATATCGTTATCATCGATGATATCTCACGCTTCGCCCGAGGGCTTGAAGCTCATTATGCTTTGCGCCGCCAAGTGAAACAGGCTGGCGGTATCCTAACCAGTCCCAGCATCGATTTTGGAGACGACTCTGATTCCGGACTCATGGAAAACGTACTCGCATCCGTTTCACAACATCAGCGGGAAAAGAATAAAGAACAAACTAGAAATCGCACTCTTGGACGCATGCTGAATGGTTATTATTCTTTCAGAGCGCCGGTTGGCTTTCAATTTGCAAAAGTGGAAGGGCACGGCAATTTGCTTGTCCACAAAGAACCCGAAGCTTCTGTGATCAAGGAAATCTTTGAAGGCTTTGCATCGGGGCGGTTCCAGAACCAAACTGAAATTGTATTGTTTCTTCAAGCCAATCCTCTTTGGCCGTCTGACATGCGTAAGCGTGTCTCTTGTGAGCGCGTCTATGAATTGCTCACCCGTCCCCACTATGCGGGATACATTGACGCGCCGACATACGGTATTCGTATGAAGAAGGGTCATCACCAGCCGATTATTTCGCTTGCCACATATCAGGCTGTTCAAGAGCGCCTGAACGAAAAACCAAAAGTTCCAACGCACACGAACACTCAATCTGATTTTGCATTGCGCGGTTTCATCGACTGCGCTGATTGCGGGAATACGCTTACCGCGTGTTGGTCAAAAGGTCGCGGCAAACATTACCCCTACTACCTCTGTCAGACGCGGGGCTGCACTTCAAAGGGCAAATCCGTTCGCCGTGAAGTTTTGGAATCTCAATTTGAAGAGATGCTGACCCAACTACGCCCCTCGCCTGAACTACACGAGCTGGCGGTAGAAATGTTCCGTGATCTTTGGAACATGCGTGCGGCAGCTGGTGAGACCATCAAAGCGCAAATCACTGCTGAGGTGCAGAAAGTTGAGAAGGACATCGTATCCTTGATCGACCGTATCATGGCAGCATCCTCCACGACTTTGGTCAGTGCTTACGAGAAGCGAGTGCATGATCTTGAGATTGAGAAGGCTGTTTTGCGTGAAAAGATAGCCAATTGTGGCCGTCCATTGATCAGCTTTGACGATTCGTATCGAACCGCTTTGGAGTTTCTAGAAAATCCAATAAATCTATGGGAATCCAATAAGTTAGAAGATAAGCGTGCTGTGCTGAAGCTCGTTTTTGCTTCGAGGCTTTCCTACCATCGAGATGGAGGCTTTCGAACCGCAAAAACATCGATTCCGTTCAGGTTTTTCAATGACTTAGATGAAGAGGATTCAAGTGAATCCGAAATGGTGCCCCGGGTCGGACTCGAACCGACACTCCTCTCGAAACTGGATTTTGAGTCCAGCGCGTCTACCAATTCCACCACCGGGGCACGGTTGGGAGGGCAGTACCTAGACGGGCT
>JAIXZQ010000130.1 GCA_027489475.1 Methylophilus sp. | reverse complement strand
TATGCACCGCTTCGTTGCCACGCACCGCCTTAATGGCTTGTTGCAAAGCCGATTTATTCAGGCCATGTTGTTTGAGCAACTGGCCGGTCTGACCTTTGTCATCCGCCAAGGCCAGTAAAAATAATTCACTGGCGATAAAGCTGTCGCCTTGTTGTTGCGCCAGTTTGTCGGTGATATTGAGCAGGTTGTTAAGATCACGCGAAATCGTGACTTCCCCACTGTTCTCGCTGATTTTTGGCAGCGCATTCACCGCCTGTTGCAAGCCTGATTTGAGTGCAGGCAACTGTACGCCTGCGCGGGTCAGCAAGGCGGCGACACCGCTGTCGTCTTGATTCAGCATTGCCAGCAGTAAATGTGATGCTTCTATCGTTGGCTGGTCGTTGCCGACCGCCAGGCTTTGGGCGTCAGCCAACGCTTGTTGAAATTTGGTGGTGAGTTTATCAAAACGCATACAAACCCTTTCTTCAGGTGAGTCATGCCGCGTAAGGTGCGGCGCTATATCCCTATAATGTGGCGGGTTTTAATGATTTCAATAGATGCAGATCAAATAGCATTGCGATAGCCAGCTAGAGGTCGCGTGAACCCCGGCTTTAGTCTGCCATGGGTTTGATAACCACCCCTTGCTCGGTGGTGTTGACCACTAATGTGACTTGACCTGCCAAGCTGACCCAGTGCGGATAATCCAGCTTGCCGTTGCTGCGCAGCACACTCTCGGGGGCGCTCCAACTGCGGCCACCATCGCTAGAGCGCATCAGCAGAATTTCGCCTTGCGTGCCCTGATGTTCCTGCCAAGCCAGCCAGACTTGGTCGCCCTGACTATAGAGTGCCGGATGCGCCGCGTTTTTGCGTAAATCGCCAAAACGTTTGGGCGGTGAGGTGACCCAGGCCGCCGCATCCATGCGTGCGATACGCAGGCCTGGTTTATCGCCCGCCCCATCAAAATAGGCCAAGTGATAGCCAAACCCCTCCCCCAACGCCAAGGCCGCGCCATGGTGTGGGCAACCGTCTATCTTCCAGTGGCCATAGCTGGCGCGTACCAGCACCGGCTGACTGCCCGGGGTGATTTCTGCCATCGCATGGTCGCGCTCGCTGCCCTCAAACACATGGCGCCACAACACCGCCACCGTGCCATCGGCCTTGCTGGTCATGGCGATGCGGCAACATTCACAACTGCTGTCTGCCAGCTTTTGCTCTGGCGCAAAGCTTTTGCCCTGATTGCTAGAGACCGCATAATAAATCGCGGCGCCTTCATAGGCCTTGCCTGCTGCTTTAGCCGCGATGAGGTCACGTTTATCGACCCATGCCACGGTAATATTGCCATTGGCAGCCACATGCAAGCTGTCAAAGCGGTGGGTGATTTCTTCTCGGTCTTGGTGGACAATCATGGGCGCTTCAAAATGTTTGCCACCATCCAGCGAGCGTGCAAACCAGATATAGCCGCTATACGGCTTTTTCAGTGCCTCGGTCCAGCTGACGTAAATCTGCCCATTGGGGCCGAGTGCAATCTTGGGTCTAGCCTCCCCTGCGGCGGCGACTTTCATCGGCTGCGGATTCACCGCCACCTCTTGGCTAAACTGTTTTCCGCCGTCTTGGCTCATGGCCACCCAGACTTGCCCTTGTCGGACTTGCGCCATCCACAGGCGGCCTTGCGAATCGGCCGCCACACTGATGGCCAACTGACTGCTGCCTTGCTCGGTGTGGGCCTCATGCGCGTACGCCGCATGGCTGGGCCCAAGTGCAAGGCAAATACAGGCAGCTAAACCTACCGCCAGCATCGCCAGCCCACCACATGCACGCCCCAGCAACCAGGACTGCCAGACCTGACGCATCGCGGCCACTGCATGCTTCACGCTTGTCAAATTGTGTGCAGCCTGAATCCGACTGACGCACTGTTTTACATCTGACATGGACTTTCCTCTTATTTCTATCCGTTGATTTGCCTAAAGTTTGTTAGGGTGTCTACCGTTAACCCATTTAACCGATTACACAATAACGCCCGGACGCATTCGATTTATGTCTTTCAATTCTGTTTTTGCGCATCATAGCACAGCGTGGCTGCAGCCTTTGGCTGCCAGTTTGCCTGACCTACCGATGCTGGCGATCAATCGCCGGGCACAATTACTAGAGACCAATGCTGCCGCGCATACCTTGTTGGGCGATACCGCCTCCAACTGGAGTAAAGAAGTGCGTCAAGCGCTGGTGACCGCTATACGTCAGGCCAGCCCTAGCGTAGAGATCAGCTTGCGCATCCGCGGCTTAAAACAAGTGTTCAATGGCCGCATTATTTACCCGCAGTCTTCCCGTCGTGCGATTGGCTTGATGTTGCAAGCGAAAGAAACCACCTTGCTCGATCAGTTGCAGCACATGCAATCCATCGTGCATTCGCTGATTGAAATGAGCCCTGACCTGATTAGCATTAAAGACAGCGACAACCGCTGGATTATGGCTAATCAGCAAATGTTAAATACCTATCAAATTGAGCAGGACGATTATCAGTTTTTAAATAATCTGCAAATTGCTGACCACCTGCATCCGGTGTTTCGCAACAGCTTTGAGCATCACGAAAAGTCAGACCAGCAGGTCTGGCAAAGCCGTCAAGCCTACCACAGTGAAGAGTTGGTACATCTGCCACAAGGCGGCTACAAAACGCTAGAAGTACACAAGGTGGCCTACCATACGCCCTGCAATGAACCCAGCCATTTAATTACCGTGGCGCGCGATGTCAGCGAGCAAAAATTCATACAAAGCCAGCTGATGAACCGCAGCGCGGTGCTGGACACCTTGATTTCGTGTGACTGGATGCTGCACT
>JAIXZQ010000252.1 GCA_027489475.1 Methylophilus sp. | reverse complement strand
GCCTTATGTTGGCCGTTTGACAAATCGGCGGTGATTGCCTGGCTAAATCAAGCACACCCTCTTTAAATACCGTGCTTGTTTGCCTAAGCATGCGTTAACGATAATAAAAAAGCCAGCTTAAGCTGGCTTTTTTAAGATACGTATAACTTATTCCGCAGCCACTGCTTCAGCAGCTTCTGGACGATCCACCAACTCAACAAAAGCCATAGGGGCGTTGTCGCCGTGACGGAAACCACATTTCAAAATACGCAAATAACCACCGTTGCGAGCGTTATAGCGAGGGCCCAACTCTGCAAACAATTTACCTACGATGTCACGATCACGCAAACGGCTAAAGGCCAGGCGGCGATTTGCCAAAGTAGGTGATTTACCCAAAGTGATCAGAGGCTCCGCGTATTTACGTAACTCTTTTGCTTTTGGCAGTGTGGTTTTAATCACTTCATGACGCAGCAAAGAAGTCACCATGTTGCGGAACATGGCAGCACGGTGGCTGCTGGTTCTGTTCAATTTACGATTGCTATTACCGTGACGCATAGTAATTTCCTTAACTATTTATCTTATTAGAAATTAAGCTTTTTCCAGACCAACAGGTGGCCAGTTTTCTAGCTTCATTCCCAGTGTTAAGCCTTTGGAGGCCAACACATCTTTAATTTCATTCAACGATTTTCTACCCAGGTTTGGCGCTTTTAACAACTCGTTTTCAGTGCGTTGTATTAAGTCACCAATGTAGAAAATGTTTTCAGCTTTCAGGCAGTTTGCTGAGCGTACTGTCAGTTCCAAATCATCGACTGGACGCAACAAGATAGGATCTACTTGTGGCGCAGCTTTGACTTCAACATCTGCAGAAGCGCCTTCTAAATTGGCGAACACAGACAATTGACCAATCAAAATACGTGCAGCATCACGAATGGCTTGCTCTGGCTCGATAATGCCGTTGGTTTCAACGTCCATAATCAATTTATCCAAATCAGTACGCTGCTCAACACGCGCACTTTCAACATGGTAACTGACCTTGTTGATTGGACTAAAAGAAGCATCAACCATCATAAAACCCAACACACGATCTTCATCGTTGGCTTTTTGACGTGCTGGGACAGGTTGATAACCACGACCCATTTCTACTTTAACTTCTAGGTTTAACTTACCACCCTTGGTAATGTGCGCAATGACGTGGTTTGGATTCACAATTTCAGCATCGTGACCGACTTCAAAGTCACCAGCTGTCACCACACCTTCACCGGATTTGCTCAACACCAAAATGGTTTCAGTTTTGTTGTGCAGTTTTAAAGCAACACCTTTAAGGTTCAGCAAGATGTCAACGACATCTTCTTGTACACCTTCAATGGTGGAGTATTCATGCACAACACCATCTATCTTAACTTCAGTAATGGCAAAACCTGGGATAGAAGACAACAATACTCTTCTTAATGCATTACCCAAGGTATAACCAAAACCGCGCTCCATAGGCTCTAAAGTCACACGTGCGCGCAATGGAGTGATGACCTCTACATCGACAACACGTGGCTTCAAATAATCTGTAGGGTTATTTTGCATACAATTCCTTGAAGTAATTGGGTATTAATAAACAATCCTTAGCCTAAGCTAAGTGATTATTTAGAATACAATTCAACGATCAATGATTCATTGATGGTAGCAGGCAATTCATCGCGTTGCGGTTTTGCCTTAAATTTGCCACTCAATGCCTTGACATCGACTTCCAACCACTCAGGGAAACCACGTTGCTCCGCTGCTTCAATCGCCGCTTTGATACGCAGTTGTGTTTTTGATTTATCAGCCACAGTGATCACATCGCCAGCTTTCACTTGGTAAGAAGGCACGTTGACACGTTTACCATTCACCAGGATGCTGTTGTGACGAACCACTTGACGTGCTTCTGAACGTGAACCAGCCAGACCCATGCGGTAAGCTACGTTATCCAGACGGGATTCCAGCAATTGCAACAGGTTTTCACCAGTAATGCCTTTTTGCCGATCAGCTTCAGCGTAGTAGGTACGGAATTGGCCTTCCAGAATGCCATAAATACGACGGACTTTTTGCTTCTCACGCAATTGCACGCCGTAATCAGACAGACGTGAGTTGCGGCGTTGACCATGCTGACCTGGTGCGAAGTTGCGCTTTTCGATTGCGCATTTGTCTGTAAAGCATTTTTCTGCTTTCAGAAAAAGCTTTTCACCTTCACGACGGCATTGACGGCATTTAGGGTCTAAATTTCTAGCCAAAATAGTTCTCCAGTAATCGATTCGCAGTATATAAACAGCGAAATGAATTAAATTCTGCGTTTTTTCGGTGGACGGCAACCGTTATGTGGCACCGGGGTCACATCGGTAATGCTTGTGATTTTAAAACCAGCAGCATTCAAAGCACGCACAGCAGATTCACGACCTGGGCCAGGGCCTTTGATACGTACTTCTAAGTTTTTAACACCAGACTCTTGTGCAGCTTTACCAGCCACTTCAGAAGCGACCTGCGCTGCAA
This sequence comes from Methylophilus sp., assembly GCA_027489475.1. Lineage (GTDB taxonomy): Bacteria > Pseudomonadota > Gammaproteobacteria > Burkholderiales > Methylophilaceae > Methylophilus. The sequence continues at coordinate 1,118 of JAIXZQ010000252.1, read as the reverse complement.
ATGGTGTACTTTTACGTGAACCTTTAAAGCCTTGACCACCTGAGGTTGCCCATGACAACGCATTGCCTTGGCGATCAGTGATGGTAATAATCGTATTGTTAAAAGACGCGTGCACGTGAGCAATGCCCTCGGCGATGTTCTTTTTAACTTTTTTTCTAACGCGTACATTAGCTTTTGCCATGTTGTACTGTCCTTAATTTCTGCTGATATTCAATAAAAGATTATTTAGATTGCTTAATGGCTTTGACCGGACCCTTGCGAGTACGCGCATTGGTTTTGGTACGTTGACCACGCACTGGCAAACCACGACGATGACGAATGCCACGGTAACAACCCAAGTCCATCAAACGCTTGATGTTCATGGTCACTTCACGACGCAAATCACCTTCAACAGTGAACTTAGCTACTTCATCACGCAGCTTTTCCACTTCTGCATCAGTCAAATCTTTGACTTTAACCGTCGTTAACACGCCAGCAGCGGCACAGATTTTTTGCGCTGTATTACGGCCAATACCGTAAATGGATGTTAAAGCGATTTCTGCATGTTTGTGGTTTGGGATATTCACCCCGGCAATACGAGCCATACTTAAACTCCAATAATCAATCGTTATTCACGATTAAACTTGTGCGTAGAAAAGAAAAGCCGCATATTATATCTGCTTTCCAATACTGTCACAAGCAATTGTTTACCCATTAACCTTGACGTTGTTTATGACGTGGGTCAGTACAAATAACACGAACAACACCGCGACGTCTTACGACTTTACAGTTACGGCATAATGTTTTAACTGATGCGCGAACTCTCATCTTGCTTTCCTTTAATTAATTCACTTACTTGGCGCGGAAGGTAATACGCGCACGGGTTAAATCATACGGGGTCATTTCAACGGTGACCTTGTCGCCTGGCAATATACGTATGTAGTGCATACGCATTTTGCCGGAGATATACCCCAACACCGTGTGACCATTTTCCAGTTTCACTTTAAAAGTTGCATTAGGAAGATTCTCAAGAATCTCTCCTTGCATCTCAATGCGATCCTCTTTAGCCATGGCTACTTACCCGAACCTTTGAAATTGGCTTTTTTAAGCAACCCTTCATACTGTTGTGACATCAGATG
>JAIXZQ010000325.1 GCA_027489475.1 Methylophilus sp. | reverse complement strand
CGCGAATACGGCGTCCGACCTCTATCAACAAACGGTCCCCCATGCCATGGCCCAAGGTATCGTTGATATTCTTAAACCGATCCAAGTCCAAGAACAATAAAGCAAATTGCTGTGGTGTGATGGTTGCCGCTTGGATGCGTCGCTCGACCTGTTCGGCGAACAAGGTGCGGTTGGGCAGGCCGGTCAAGCCATCATAGTGCGCCAGTTTATAGATGCGCTCATCGGCTTCCTTTTGGGTACTGATATCAATCAAGGTGGTGACGTAGGCATGCTTGCCCGCTTGTGCCAACTGCAGCTCGCTGGTAGACATCAAGGTGGGAAACTCGCTACCATCTTTTCTACGCACCCACATCTCCCCCTGCCAGCGACCATGGGTGTCCAGGTTTTGCCAGAGGTCTGCAAAAAAGGCTGGCGCATGGCGCTGCGAGCGAAATTGGCTGGGCTCTTTGCCAACCACCTCTTCCGCTGTGTAGCCAGTCATTTGGCTAAACGAGGGGTTGACCAACATGATATGGTTGGCGGCATCGGTAATCATAAATGCCTCGGCACTTTGCTCAAACACGCGTGAGGCAATCTCCAGTTGGCCTTGCGCCTCAAGCCTATCGGTAATGTCGCGCGACAGAATAATAAATTTTTCTGTCTCGTGGTCGCCGGCTTTTTTGCTCACAGACAGTTCGAACCAATGTTGCATGTCGTCTAGCGTGAGGGCAAAGCTTTTGCCATGCGAGTAATGCGCTTCGTCAGCCTCGGCAATCGCTCGCATAACAATCTCAGCGGCAGGCGCAGGCAATACTTGGTCAATCCGCTTGCCAATCAGTTGCTCAGGCGGCAATGCCAGCAATGAAATTTTAGGCGTATGAAAATCGAGGTAGGTGCCCTCACGGTCAACAATAAACAACAGGTCGGGAATCGCGTTTAAGGTCGCTGTCAGGGCGGATTGTGCTTCTTGCAAGGCCAAAGCTTGCTGTTTACGCGCAGTGATGTCTTGCGCGATGCCCAGCATGCGGACGGGAACCCCTTGCGCATCGCGTTCCGCTTTACCAATCGAGCGCAACCAGCGCAGCTGGCCATTACCATCGCGAATACGGTATTCGATATCGTATTTGCTGCCTTCGCTCAGGTGTTGTTGTGTCGCCTGTTCAATTAAGGCGCGGTCTTCGGGTAACACGATTTCGAGAAAATCAGCCCAAGTGGGGTGTGACAGCGGGGTGTAATGGGTGAGCTGATAGATTTCCTCAGACCAGTATTGGGTGCCGGTACGCAAATCAGCCTCCCAAGTGCCAATTTCGGCGTAGGCTTGACCCAAGCGCAGGCGCGCCTCATTGGCTTCGAGTTTCGCCTGCAAGGCATATTCGGCGGTGACATCTCTAAACACCAACACCACACCAAAAATATCGCCTTGCCGTTTGCGTATCGGTGCGGCCGAGTCAGCAATCTGATATTCGCTGCCATCGCGCGCAATCAGCAGGGTGCTATTGGCCAAGCCCACGACTTCGCCTGTGCGTAATACCTGTGCGACCGGGTCTTGCGCAGGTTGGCGGGTGAACGCATTGACGATGACAAAGACCGTTTGCAAGGGCTGGCCCAGTGCCTCCGCCTGTGACCAGCCGGTCAAGCTCTGTGCCACGGCATTCATCAAGGTGATGCGGCCTTGCAGGTCGGTGGCAATCACCGCATCGCCAATCGAGTACAAGGTCACTGACAGTTTTTCTTCACTCTCTGCCAGCTGGTTCATGGCACTTGCCAGCGACTGTTGCATGGCATTCATGGCTTGACCCAATACCGCCAGTTCGCCTTCGCCCTCGACTTCGGCGCGTGCGTTTAAGTCGCCATGGCTAAAGCGCTCAATCACTTGCAGCAAATGTGTCAGTGGTTTTGATACAGACTTGGCCAAAAACCATTGAAACAACACAATCAACACCACCGCGCTCACCACCATGATGAGACTGTTGTTGACTAAATCGCGCCAAATATTCCCGCGTCTGGGCTGCAGATTGTATTTCACAAACAACAGCCCTTCTTGCTGCGAGCGAATCTGCTGGCGCGTAGCTGGAAACTGCAAAGGCTGCATGCCGAGCAGAAAATGCCCATCCGCCGTCAGGTGCAGGATTTGTTTATGTTTGGCTAGACTTTCGCGCGCCAAGGCCGCATCAAAGGGGTGGTGCATGTCGCTGGCAGCGCGGCCGGCCCATTCGCGTTGCGAAGCAATCAAAATCGTCAGTTGTGGGTCGAGAATAGACACTTCATCAATATTGTCGACGGTGTTTAAATGCATGACCTCCGCCCACGCCTGCGCTGGCTTACCATCCGTTAACAGGTTTTCGATGTGTCGTTGCGCGGTGGCCAGACGCTCTGCCAGATTGCTACGGGATTGCGCATTTAATTGCTGTTCGAGTTGGTATTTTTCATAGCCGAAAAAAAACAATAGCCATGCCACAAAGCTGACGACGATAAACAGCGGTAACAGCGTTTTAAGAGTGTATGTGCGCATGCGATGGGGAGGAGAGCTGCAAAAGAGGATCGGGGGCACACAACTGCTCGAGTGAGCTGGCCTGACGCAATAACTGACGTGAGCGCATCAATTGTTGTAACGGCTCGGCAATCGCCAGCAATCTCGCGCAAGGCGTGGGCGCGGCTTGTAGCATCAATTGATTGTGCGGCAAATCATAGAGCTTTAGGCCATCAAACAGCCGAGCCACCTGCACTTCTGACAACTGTAGCCGTGTCGCGATTAAACGGTTGGCCTGATTACGTTGCTGTTCAAACGTCTGTAAGGCTGCAAAATAGCCTTTTAACAAGGCATGTACTGCATGGGCATGTTCTTTCAGCGCCTCGCGCCGCACAACCAGCACATCCAACAGTGGTAGCGCCAAGGCACTGCTGTCAAACAAGACATGGTTATCTTCTGACAATAACGCTGTTTTTACCGGCTCAAAGGTCACAATGCCATCCAGCGCATTGTCCTGCCAAGCGCGTAAGTGGCTGTCCAAGGTCAGCGGCACCAAGATGACATCATCCACCGTTAATCCGGCACTGCGCAATGCAGCATCTAGCATATAGGCGCCCACGGCATTGACCTCAACGCCAATGCGTTTACCTTTCAAATCTGCCAGTCGCTTTATACGCTTGGGTGTGATCAAGACATCGGCGCCGTGTGAGGCGTCAAAAACCATGATAATTTGAATGTCGACTTGATCTTGCAGCAGGGTCAAGGCTTCATCCAGCGTGACCGCCCCTGCCTCTACCGTACCGTTTCTCAACGCGCGTGAGGTTTCACTGGCCGAAGGCGAATCGATTAAGCGGATGCTGTCAGCCGGCAGTTGTTGTAAAGCGCGGGCCAAAAAAATCAGCTCATAGCCCGGCCAGTTATGCACAGAAACACGCAAGGGGTGCAGCGGCTGTTCGCTACAGCTGGCAACACTCAGCATGACCGCCATTACGCAAATTATTCGTGCAATTTTTTT
>JAIXZQ010000210.1 GCA_027489475.1 Methylophilus sp. | reverse complement strand
TTTGGGTGGTCAATGCAATCCTGTCTGTGTCTTCTAGTCGTGGTGTACGGTGTAAGCGTAATCAGCTGCGACAGTGCTTAGCCTATATGCTGGCCGATACGACGCCATTGATCAAAATTAAACCAGATAAAAAACGCTTTACCTACTAAATGTTTTTGGTCAACAAAGCCCCAAACCCGACTGTCTGAGCTGTTGTCCCGGTTATCACCCATAGCAAAGTACTGGCCATTGGGCACTGTAATGGCCTCGCCTTGCATTAGTTGGTCGCCCAAACTGCCCGGCGAATATTGATTCATGATGTCATGAATCAATACATCATGGCGCACTGCACCCAATTGCTCGCTGAGACGCGAAGCAGTGACATCTACCGCACGTGGGTTGCCATTTTCATCATTGACGTTTAAGGCATATTGATAAGGGGCGGTAAAATCTAGCGCCACCACCTGACCGTTGATGGTCAATTGCTTATCACGGTATTGGATTTTATCGCCTGGCAGACCGACGACGCGCTTGATGTAATCGATGGTGGAGTCTGGAGGATAGTGAAATACAAACACATCTCCGCGTTGCGGATGACTGATAGGGTAAAACACCGTGTTTAAAATCGGAATACGCAGGCCATAGGTAAATTTGTTGACTAAAATATAATCGCCCGCCAGCAAGGTCGGCATCATAGAGCCAGAGGGGATTTTAAACGGTTCAACAATGAATGAGCGTACGCTAAACACCAGCAAAATCACCGGAAAGAAGCTTTTGCTGTATTCCACATACCAAGGGTCTGGCACAGTGCCCAGCACCCCAGCCTGTCTGCGTTGACGCAAAAACAGGCTATCGAGCAGCCAGATCACGCCCGAGACCAGCAAAATCACCAACATAAAAAGTGCAAAATACATGCTTGTTTCCTGAGTATACGTCTATGGCAAGGTGGTTTATTTGTCTTCTACCCGCAAAATCGCTAAGAAGGCTTCTTGCGGAATTTCCACATTGCCAACTTGTTTCATACGCTTTTTACCTTCTTTTTGTTTTTCCAGCAACTTGCGTTTACGCGTGATATCGCCGCCATAACACTTAGCCAGCACGTTTTTACGCATGGCTTTAACGGTTTCGCGGGCGATAATATTGGCACCGATGGCGGCTTGAATGGCAATGTCAAACATCTGGCGTGGAATCAACTCACGCATCTTAGCGGCCAATTCACGGCCACGGTATTGGCTATTGGCGCGGTGGACAATCAGGCTTAAGGCATCTACGCGCTCACCATTCACCATGATATCTAGCTTGACCAAGTCGGCAGCTCTAAACTCCAAAAACTCATAATCCATAGAGGCATAGCCACGCGAGACGGATTTGAGTTTGTCAAAGAAATCTAACACCACTTCGTTGAGCGGCATTTCGTAGCTGAGCATGACCTGACGCCCCATATATTGCATATTGCGTTGTATGCCGCGCTTGTTGTTACACAAGGTCATCACCGGGCCCACATAGTCTTGCGGCATCAACAGATTGACCACAATCATGGGCTCACGAATCTCTTCGATGCGTGACGGCTCTGGCAGGCGCGAGGGGTTCTCAATCTGCACCACCTCGCCGGTCTTGAGCAACAGCTCATAAATCACAGTAGGCGCGGTAGTGATTAAATCCATATCGTACTCACGCTCTAAGCGCTCTTGTACGATTTCCATATGCAGCAAGCCTAAAAAGCCGCAGCGAAAACCAAAGCCCAAAGCGGTGGAGTTTTCTGGCTCAAACTGCAAACTGGCGTCATTTAAGCTGAGTTTTTCCAGTGCCGTACGTAATGCTTCAAACTGGTTGGACTCTACAGGATACAAGCCTGCAAACACCTGTGGCTTAACTTCTTTAAAGCCGGGTAACGGTGCTGACGCTGGACGTCCGGCCAGTGTCACCGTATCGCCCACTTTGGCAGCGGCCAACTCTTTGATGCCGGCAATCACAAATCCCACTTCACCAGCACTGAGTTGTGACCGTTGCAGAGATTTGGGCGTAAACACCCCGACCTGCTCGCACAGGTATTCGGCGCCGGTAGCCATCAAGCGGATTTTTTCTTTAGCGCGCAGTACGCCATCCACCACACGCACCAGCATCACCACGCCGACATAGTTGTCGAACCACGCATCAATCACCAAAGCTTTGAGCGGTGCATCTACATCCCCTTTGGGCGGCGGCACTTTGGCCACCACTTCTTCGAGCACATCGCGTACGCCCTCACCGGTTTTAGCTGAGCAACGCACGGCGTCACTGGCATCAACGCCGATCACGTCCTCAATCTCTTGTGACACGCGCTCAGGGTCTGCTGCCGGCAAATCGATTTTGTTCAATACGGGCGTGACTTCGACGCCGAGATCAATCGCGGTGTAGCAGTTGGCGACACTTTGCGCCTCCACCCCTTGCGAGGCGTCCACCACCAGCAATGCACCTTCTCAGGCTGACAATGAGCGGCTGACTTCATAGCTAAAGTCCACATGTCCAGGCGTATCAATCAGATTTAAAAAATAGGTTTGACCGTCATTGGCCTTATATTGCAACGCGGCAGTTTGCGCTTTGATGGTGATGCCACGTTCACGCTCGATATCCATGCTATCCAGCACTTGGGCTTCCATTTCGCGCGCATCTAATCCACCACACAGTTGGATAATGCGGTCAGCCAAGGTAGATTTACCGTGGTCGATGTGGGCAATAATCGAAAAATTACGGATATTTTTCATGTTCAAACAGGCATAATTAACAAGCAAGAAAGGCGCTTGAAGCGCCTTTCAAATCATACTTATTTTACAGCAATCACCTGCTGGTCTGTGATTTATTTTAGCGTTTAGCCCGCGATACGGTTGCCAGTCGCGGACGGTCACTACACCAAAAAAGACAGGCGAGCCCGTCTTTTTTGTTGCAATGTCAAATGCTTTACTTCACTTTAATCGGAACGTATAAGGTGCTTTCGCCACGCAGGACTAACACGGCTACGGTTTTGCCCGCTGGCACCGCATTAATTTGCTTGTTAAACAGCTCTACACTTTGGCTTTCGCTGTTATTCAAGCCCAGAATCACATCACCGCGGCGAATGCCTGCTTGCGCGGCAAGCCCAGCACTTTCAACCACCAG
>JAIXZQ010000155.1 GCA_027489475.1 Methylophilus sp. | reverse complement strand
GGGCGGTACCTTGTTGGGTGGGGTGGAAATGTGGCTGGCCAGCGTGGGGGTGCGCATGCCTTGGACGCTCAAGCATACGCGGGCTGACCATGAAACCCTGAATGCCGCTGCTGACAGCCACCCCCCTAGCTATGCCAAACCCGATGGGGTGCTGACGTTTGATAAATTGAGTTCTGTGAGCCTGTGCAATCTTGCACATGACCACAACCAACCGGTGCACTTAGTTCTCGGCGTATCTGACCGGCCTGAGCGGGTCAATCTGCCGCGCTATGCTGGGCCTGAGCAGCGGTATTGTCCGGCCGGGGTGTATGAATATGTCAAACAGGGCGGCGCCGATACCTTGCAGATTAACGCGCAGAACTGTATTCATTGCAAAACCTGCGATATTAAAGACCCGACGCAAAACATTACTTGGGTGCCACCCGAAGGTGGTAGCGGGCCCAATTATGTCTCGCAATAAGCTGTGCGGCGGCTTCAACTAAGCTGGCTTGCTTGGGCTGTGCAGCGCTGAGATGGCCGTCAGGTTGTTTTAGGCAGGCGATCTCAATCAAGCTAAACGTGCAGGAAACCTGTGATCGCTGCGCAAAAAAAGCCTCCCATCAGGAGGCTTTTTTAAATTCGGTGCGCCCCTCATGCGGGGCGCTACGCCGTTATCTAGATTGCCGCAACGCAATCAGTGCCGCCAGCCAGCCTAAACTCAGCGTACTCAGCAGCATCCAGCCACCGACTTCTAGCAACATAGGGCCCCAATGCAACGGCTGGCTGTTGGGCGCCAGTTGCGCCAGCGGCCCACTCAGCAGGCTGACAATCGCGCTCAACACGCCTATACCGATGAAACCACCCATCAGGCCATAGGCCCCCCCCATATACAAAAATGGCCGTCGGATAAAACTGTGGGTCGCCCCAATCAGGCGGCTGACTTCAATTTCAGCGGCATGGGTCAGTACTTGCATGCGCACGGTATTACTAATGACGGTAATCATGGCGATGCCGAGCAAGCTGGCGACAATCACGGCAATCTGCCGCCCCACACTTAACCAGGCATGTAGCCGTGCAATCCATTGTTGATCAACCACCAGTTCATCTACTTCGCTGCGTTTTTGCAGGGCTTGTTGAACCGGGCTGACTGCAGCGAGGGTGGTGTCGTTCAGGCTGATAAACAAGGCGTCGGGTAAGGGGTTATGCGGTAAATCTGCCAGCAGGTCAGGCTGCGAGAATTGTGCGGATAATTGCGCCAGCGCTTCGTCTTTAGTCACAAAGCGCACTGATTTCACCGAGGGCAGGGCTTGAACGTCGTTGATTAAGCGTTGCACACTGTTTGCGGGCAGGTTGGCGCTTAAAAAAACGCTGATTTGTGCATCTTGCTTGAGCACACCTGACACCTGTTGAAGTTGATTCAGCGCCACGAACAGCAGCCCGGGCAACGTCACTGTAATGCCAATCACCAAGCTGATGGTGAGTGTGTTGAGCCATTGCGTACACAGGCGCTGCGTCACCCCTTGAATGGCCAGCGCGTGTTGATTTAACCAAAGTTTCATAGCGTGACTTTCACAACATAATGCCCTGCGCTGGCAGCGGGCTGACCAGTTGCTGGTCGATATGCAAAGTGCGGTAAGCAATGGTACTCACTTGCGTAACATCGTGCATGGCAATCACCACGGTAACGCCTACCTCGTTAAACGCTTTGAGCAGTTGCATGATTTCTAGCGCAGCGGTTTTATCTAGACCGCCCGTAGGTTCATCGGCAATGACTAAGGAAGGGCGGCTGACCACGGCACGGGCAATGGCCAGGCGCTGTTGCTCGCCACCAGACAGCGTAATCGGGAGCGCTTTTTCCTTATTCAGCAGCCCCACTTTGTCCAGCGCAGCGCGCACCCGTCTGGCCGCCTCGTCGCCAGTAATGCCTTGAATGCTGAGGGGCAAGGCCACATTGTCAAAGCTGTTGCGGTCATACAGCAACTTATGGTCTTGAAACACCAAGCCGAGGCGGCGGCGCAAATATGGCACTGCGCTGGGGTGCATATGCACAATATCTTGACCATTGAGCAAAATCTGCCCGCTGGTGGGCGGCGTGATGCCGGCCATGAGTTTAAGCAAGGTACTTTTACCGGCGCCAGAGTGCCCGGTGACTAGCACAAAATCGCCTTTGTCTATGCGAAAGCTGACTTGGCGAAACAGATGCGCACTGTTGGGGTAGCGCATACTGACTTGTTTAAATTCGATCATGGCGTGATGTGTAGGCTCATATGCAGGGGGGTCGTTCAGCCAGCCGAACGCTTAATTACAAGCGTTGCAGCGGCGGTGACCGGTTAATCGTCTATCAGCGCAGCAATAAATTCTGCTGCATTAAAAGGTTTTAAATCGTCTATGGTTTCGCCCACCCCAACAAAGCGCACTGGAATCGGCTGCGTAGATTGCTGGCTGAGATGGGCAATGCCTGCAATCACCCCGCCTTTAGCGGTACCATCCAGCTTGGTCAGCACCAAGCCCGTGATGCCCAAGGCGGCATGAAACGCCTTGAGTTGGCTGATGGCATTTTGTCCAGTGTTGGCATCTAGCACCAGCATGATTTCATGCGGCGCACCGGGCAAGGCCTTATCAATCACGCGTTGTACTTTTTTAATCTCGTCCATCAAATGCAGTTGCGTAGGCAACCGGCCCGCGGTGTCAGCAATCATCACATCTATGTGTTTGGCTTTGGCCGAATTCACCGCATCATAAATCACCGCCGCTGGGTCGCCACTCTCAGAGGCCACCACATGCACCCCGTTGCGCTCGCCCCACACTTGCAATTGTTCGCGTGCCGCCGCCCAAAATGTATCCCCCGCC
>JAIXZQ010000052.1 GCA_027489475.1 Methylophilus sp. | reverse complement strand
TGTTTAATCGGTTTTAGCGCGGGGACGCAAGCGCGCGCGGATGCGTAAGTCTTGACCAATCTGACGCACGTCTGTCAGCGTCAAGCCTTGTACGTCCTGCATGTGTTGCCAGTGGGGCAAGTCAAACATGCCACGCGCGGACTGTCCCATCAACAGCGGCGCATAATAGAGTAGCAGCTCATCGACCAGCCCGGCTTGTACAAAGGCACCGCTCAGGGTGGCGCCCGCTTCCACCAGCACTTCATTGACCGGCCATGCGGCCAAGGAAGTGACCAAGGCTGACACATCCACCCGCCCTTGTGCGCCGGGTAAAGCCAAGGTATGCACGCCACGTGCTTGCAAGGCTTGGAGCTTAGCGGCATCGGCGTGGGCATACACGACCATGGTCTGTCCATTGGCGATCACCTTGGCGTCTAGCGGAATGCGTAGATGGCTATCCACCACCACCCGTAAGGGTTGTCGTGCAGTGGTCACGTCTCTGACCGTGAGTGATGCGTTGTCACGCAAAATCGTCTCTATGCCGGTGACAATGGCACAGCTTTGCGCGCGCCAATGGTGTACATCCCGTCGCGCATCGTCTGACGTAATCCATTGACTGACACCATTGGCCAAGGCGGTACAGCCATCTAAACTGGCCGCCAGCTTGAGTCTGACAAACGGTTGCTGCCCGGTCATACGTTTAATAAACCCTGGGTTTAAGGCTTGTGCAGCTGCCTCGCAAACGCCCACATCGACGCGCACGCCATGGGCGCGCAAACGGGCGATGCCTTGTCCAGCCACCAGCGGATTAGGGTCTTGCATCGCGACCACGACGTGCTGAATGCCTGCGGCAATCAATGCATCGGCACAGGGCGGTGTGCGTCCGGTATGGCTACAGGGTTCTAGGGTCACATAGGCAGTTGCGCCGCGCGCGGCCTCACCCGCCATGCGCAAGGCATGCACTTCAGCATGCGGCTCGCCCGCTTTAAGATGGGCCCCCTCACCCACGAGCTGTCCGTGCTTAACAATCACGCAGCCCACCCGTGGATTGGGGGTGGTGGTATACAAGCCGGCTTCAGCCAAACGCAAAGCACGCGTCATCCATGCTTCGGCAGTGGGTGACGAGGTCTCAGCGGAGAATAAATGCATAGCCATAGGCTATCATGATACAAAAAAATCGGCGGGGGGCGGGGATTTATGCGCGTGGGGCACAAACACATACGCGCTACAGCCAGGCTGACAGGCGATTGCGCATGCACCAAAGGCACAGCGCAGGCAGGTGAGGCTTGACTGCCGCTTAATGTGAGGAAATCTGGCTGTGCGTGAGACGACCGTTTTGGTCAAAGTAGATACGCAGGGCATGGTAGACGTGCATACATTTACCCAAATCGTATTCTAGCGCGTTGGCGTCTTCGAGGCTGGGACGCCCCAACAAGGCCATGACAGCCTCTTTTTGCGCGCCGCGGATAAGAATATTGTTTTTTAAATCATAAGCCATGTCGCCGCGTCGACAGTCGGTCTGCACAGTGGGCGATAACGAAATCCAGCGCGTTTGATCAAAACGGTCACTGCCAAACACCGCTTCGTCTTTAAAGGCCCACCAAGTAAAAAACACGATGGTCAAGATGACCGTAAACACAGCCAGCACCAGTGCAGACAGCTTAATCAACTTCATGGACACCCCTTCTTGTGAATACCAGCCTCACCTATCGGCCCCTCATTAAGCAGGGAATAGCAACAGGTCAGCTGGTTTAATTATCCAGATCTCGAATGGCGTTATGAAAATCATCGACGTCCGAAAAGCTGCGGTACACCGACGCAAAGCGGATATACGCCACCTGATCCATTTGTTTGAGTTCTTGCATCACCGTCTCCCCCAATAAACGTGCAGGCACTTCACGCACGCCCAAGCTCAGCACTTTTTGGATAATTCTATCCATGGCTTTGTCGACATATTCTGTTGGGACTGGCCGTTTGTGCAGCGCGCGGGTAAACGATACTCGCAATTTTTCGCGTTTAAATTCCTCGCGCGTGCCATTTTGTTTGACCACCTGCGGCAGATGCAGCTCTGCCGTCTCATAGGTGGTAAACCGTTTATCGCAGACCTGACACCGTCGCCGTCTGCGGATGGAATGCCCCTCTTCGTTCAGGCGCGAATCAACGACTTGGGTGTCATCGGCGCCACAAAAAGGGCATTTCATGCTGGCACTTGCCTAGATTAGCGACCGTAGACTGGGAAACGATCGGTGAGCGCATGGACTTTGGCTTTAACCGCAGCAATCACTTCGGCACTCTCTGGATTATCCAACACGTCTGCAATCAAGTGCGCCACTTGCTCGGCCTCGGCTTCTTTAAAGCCACGGGTGGTAATGGCGGGCGAGCCAATACGGATGCCTGAGGTGACAAATGGACTTTCAGGATCGTTAGGAATCGAGTTTTTATTCACCGTGATATGTGCCTGCCCCAAATAGGCATCTGCCGCTTTACCGGTCAGGCCTTTTGGACGCAAATCAACCAGGAACACATGCGACTCAGTGCGGCCAGAAATAATACGCAAACCACGCTGCGCCAACACGGTCGCCATGGTGCTGGCGTTTTTAACCACTTGCGCCTGATAGGCTTTAAATTCGGGCTGCGCGGCTTCTAAGAAAGCGGTGGCTTTACCTGCGATGACATGCATCAATGGCCCGCCTTGCAGGCTTGGGAACACATTAGAGTTCAGGGATTTTTCAAATTCGGCTTTGGCCATGATGATGCCGCCACGTGGCCCGCGCAAGGTTTTGTGGGTGGTGGAGGTGACAAAGTCAGCATGTGGCACCGGGTTAGGATAGACACCGCCGGCAATCAGGCCGGAGTAATGAGCCATATCGACCATAAAATAAGCGCCGACTTTTTTCGCGATGTCGGCCATGCGTGCCCAGTCAAAACGCAATGCATAGGCGGATGCACCGCCAATCAACAACTTGGGTTTGCACTCTATGGCAATCCGCTCCATCTCGTCATAGTCGATTTCTTCTTTGTCGTTTAAACCGTAAGGCACAATGTTAAACAACTTGCCAGACAGGTTAGCTGGGGAGCCATGGGTCAAGTGACCGCCATGCCCCAGGTTCATGCCCATCACGGTATCGCCTGGTTTTAAAATAGAAAAATATACCGCTTGATTGGCTTGCGAGCCGGAATGTGGCTGCACGTTGGCATATTCTGCGCCATACAAGTCTTTTAAACGCTGAATCGCCAGCTCTTCAACTTGGTCTACAAACTCACAGCCACCATAAAAGCGCTTGCCGGGATAGCCCTCAGCATACTTGTTTGTCAATTGAGAGCCTTGTGCTTCCATCACGGCCGGGCTGGTATAGTTTTCTGAGGCAATCAGCTCGATATGCTGATGTTGACGCTCTACCTCGGCGGCAATCATTTTTGCCAGTGCTGGGTCTACAACGCTTAAAGTGTTTGAAAAGCTAAACATGACAATCAAGTTTCCGTGTTCACTAAATAAAGCGTGATTTTAGCATGAGGCCGCGGGGTCATGCATCAGGCAGACTGGACAGAATATCGCTATTGCCAGGTAAAAAAATGGGAACTTTCTCCCGTCATCGCAGGATTCCCTGCCCGGTTACACAGTTCAACTGCACCGCTTGCTGCTTAGGGTTAACAATCCCCTTGAGGCAGCGCAGTCAGCACCAATCGGGTGCACCTATGCACGCAATCGTGTGTCATCCACCACACTATAAAAACCTATATTTATTCAACCCATTGTTTTTAAATAAATATTTA
>JAIXZQ010000109.1 GCA_027489475.1 Methylophilus sp. | reverse complement strand
GCAGAAGTATTAATCGTTGCTCCGCCTGCAAATGATGAACTATCAAGGGTAAAAGACGCTGGCACATTGAGTGCAAGATTTTTTTCAAAAACAATCGAACTGTTTGAGTTTTCTTGAACGTTATCTACCTGTAATGACACATGGTCAAAACCACCCTCATTGATTTGTTGTGCTGAAATCTGTCCCTTACCAACGGCACTAGTTAATGGTTTTTGGCTATCCGAGGTATCAATTAAGTTACTTGTTACGCCTCCTACAACATTGGTACTGGCTAAATTCTGTTTTTGCTGAGTCACTGTCAATGTTCTTTTACCTGCTGCATAAAACAGAGGTTCATTCGCATTCCCCTCTACACCAACTGCATCAACGCCACCTAGTCTGATATTAAGTGTTCCAGCCTCACCCGTACCAAACGCGCGTCCAGTTAATTCCCCGTCCATAGCCATACCATCTCTTGCAGCAAGAGAAATCTGACCAGCGGCACCATCGACACGTGTACGCGCTAAACTATTAGCTGTTGTTAAATCTACAAGACCAGAAACAGCTGATACATCAAGCTGACTCCCTTCTTTTAAAATCACTACACCGTTTTCAGCTGCGAGCGAAATGTTACCCGCATCTATTACCTCACGATTACGAAGTGTCCCGTCAAGACTAGGTAGCATGGTATAGGTGCCTTTGGCCAAAATTGAAGCTTTTTCACCCACAAAAAGGCTTAGAGTATTATCAAATTTTGAGTTAGGAATCGTATTACTGCCTGGCAGCGACTTAATAGTCAAAGAGATATCTGCGGAGGGCGCAACGATGTCACCCAAAATGGTCATTTGACCCAGAGAAGTCATTGATAAGTTTGACCTCATTCCATTTAAAGTAGAAGGCGCATCCGACTGTATTGTTGCGCCCTCATGCAATACAAAATTATCTCCCGAATTTAGCGATAGCGAAGCTGGCTGTCTTGTAAATGCTGGTAGCATGACTTTACTGGTCATTGCATCTTGCATCACTCCGCTGGATAAACCAAAGGTATTCCCAGCAATAAATCGCGATTGTTGTTGCAATTGAATATTACTTTGCATATTTTCGGAACCGATATTCATCGATCCGAAAATATTGTTCTGGTTATCCACGACAAACTTAGAAAATCCACCTTCTTTAAAGAAACCTTCGGAAAGATAAAGCGTGTTCGATAACTGTGAGTTTAACCCTCCAATTTGAATATCTTTCACACCACTGGTGCCTGTCACCCCTTGCAAGATGAGTGACAAATGACCGCCATTTGTTTGAACGTTATTAGTGGTTAACCCATAAGATTCCAGCGCACCCGTTTCGATAAAATTTTGTGCAAGTGTGAGTTCTATATCTCCACCATTTGACGAACTTACTTGCCTTTGGTTATTAATCCACAAGCCTGCACTGGCGTCGATTTTAGCGCCAGACTTCATAACCAGACCATCTCGAATCGAAACATTGCCCCCTTTAGTTAAAATCTGTCCTTGCATTGCACCTGGGGTCCCAGGAATGTCATTGGTGAACAATCCTGTTGTGTTTATTTTTACATTCTCAGACAGCACTACATCTGACGTATTACTTGCTGATAAAGTGACGCTACCGCCTGGGGTAGTAACGTTTTTGTTCACATTGACGCCTGCCCCCCCTTTGATATTTAGAACGCCGCCTGCATTGGTGTTAATGGCGCTGTTAACATTCACCTGCGCTGAATCAGCATTCAGCGTTAAATGATCTATACCATTGGCAAATACACTCGTGCTTATTTCTGCCTGGTTTTTTTGTTCTGATGATAGCTCTGAATTTTTATCAAATTCATTCGCCAAGAGCGTTAGTTGATTGGTAATATCAACGCGTCCTGCTCCAAGAAAATTGATATCAAGCGTGCCACTAATAGGCGTAACAAATTTACTAAAATCTCCGCGCTGATATGTACCGATGGTCCGCTGAGCAATTACGTCACCCTGCAAAGCCATAAAGGTGGCACCAAGACTCAACTTACCAGCATTGCTTCCTTCGACGTATCCAGGTTGAAGTTGGGCGCTCGCTCCTGCTCCCAAACTCCAGGTTCGTGTGACGCCCCAGCGGCTACTAGTCACAGAATATTCATCATTAATCGCAGAATATGGGATATCGGCTGATGCCTCTGACGCATTAATCCATGTGCCGTTATATAACAACCGACTTTCTCTAATCACTCCAGGCGCATAGGTTGTAGTTCCTGAAGACAAGTCTATTTTTGAGCCTGATTTCGTTACAACAGTATCCGCCTTGAGAGAAACACTCCCACCAGCGGTCATCCGCTCAGCAATGGTTCTTTCTTGCGACAGTAAGGCATCATCAATCACTGATTGACTGATGAGTTTTGTCCCTTTGCGAGCATCTAAATAGAGTTTTTTTCCAAATAATGGCCCCCCTCTTAATAAGGGTGAATCATTCAACTGTTGGGAGAATAAGTCGAACGCAAGTTGATTACGTTCCATTGGCGCAATTGCATCAATGCCAGAAACATCTATGACGGCCTTATCTCCAATAAATAAAGAGGTCAGTCCACTGTTAGTTTGAGCGTTGACATTTACCTCACCGCTATTAGCAACTATCGTTCCTTCAATTGCGATATTTTTACCAGTAATCTCAATTTTTGATTTGGCGATATCTTGGGCATTCTTAACAGTCTCAGTGTCATTAGTCGCAATCTTCACTTCTGTAAGACTATTTTCACCAATGTTCACCTCGCCATAGGTATCCTTCAGTGGAGAATTAAACTCATTAATCGACTTCGCTTTAAGAATAACTGAGCCATTAGAACGAACGCTTGTTGTTGCAGAAACTCTGCCCTGTTGATTCACCGCCAAACCAATCAGGCTGGCGTTGCCATTATTCACAAAAATATCGCCGAGGTTAGTGGCATTGCCCCCGCCGTTGACCTCGACCAGCAG
>JAIXZQ010000242.1 GCA_027489475.1 Methylophilus sp. | reverse complement strand
TGCTGCACCCCGCTTTTTGAGGGCGGTGTGCACCCAATCTGCATCACTAAATGGATAACGCACCCCTTGAATCTCTTGATAGTCCTCGTGCCCTTTACCCGCCACCAACACCACATCACCTTTGCCTGCACCTTGCACGGCCAGCGTAATGGCTTTGGCACGGTCGGTTTCAATCTGTGGTTCGCGGCGCATGCCTTCGGCAATGGCGGCAATGATGGCGTAGGGATTTTCACTGCGCGGATTATCATTGGTCAGCCAGACATGGTCAGCCAGCGTATCGGCGATGCGGCCCATCTCACGGCGCTTGCCACTGTCGCGGTCTCCGCCACAGCCAAAGACACAGAACACCTTGCCCTGTGTCTGCATGCGCACGGTTTGCAAGGCTTTTTCTAGTGCGTCTGGCGTATGGGCGTAGTCCACCACCACCAGTGGCACATCGCCCCCACCCAGCATCTGCATACGGCCGGCCACTGGCACCAGCGCAGACACGGCTTGCAACGCGGCTGGCAGGCTGATGTCATTGGCGAGCAAGCAGGCGAGTACGGCCAAGGCGTTGTAGACATTAAAGTGCCCTAGCGCATGCAGATTTAGACTGCCTGTGCCTTGCGCGGTCTCGACCTGCACCTCAAAGCCGGTGGCATGCATAATGACCGCGGTGGCGCGCACCGCGGCCTCTGGCTGCAAACCGTAGCTCCAAACGATTTTTTCTTGCTGACGCAGTTCATCAATCATTTGTGCGCCAAACGCATCATCGGCATTGATGATGCAGGCGCGCAAACTAGGCCAGTCAAACAGTTTGCGCTTGGCGGCCTGATACGCTTCCATGGTCAAGTGATAATCCAGATGGTCGCGGGTAATGTTGGTGAATACGGCCAGATCAAAGGCCACACCATTCACGCGCTCTTGATCCAAACCATGTGAAGAGACTTCCATCGCCACCACCTGCACCTGATCGAGCACAAAGCCAGCCAGCATTTTTTGCAGTTCAATCGGGCCTGGCGTGGTGTTATTGGTCGGCTGTAGGGCATCCAGCGGGCCATTGCCCAGGGTACCCACCACGGCGGAGGGGCGTTGCAAAAAGCGATAGGCTTGTGCCAGCCAATGGCTGACCGTAGTTTTACCGTTGGTGCCCGTGACACCGATGCACCAGAGCTGCTCTGACGGATTTTTATAATACTGGCTGGCGATATGT
The DNA here is from genome assembly GCA_027489475.1 of Methylophilus sp. GTDB lineage: Bacteria > Pseudomonadota > Gammaproteobacteria > Burkholderiales > Methylophilaceae > Methylophilus. The sequence continues at coordinate 5,861 of JAIXZQ010000242.1, read as the reverse complement.
CCGGCGTGACCACGCAAGTCGGCGATGGCCAGATTGTGTACCGTCCATTCTGGGTTCCAATCAAAGCCTTGGCTGTCCCAAATCACGGTCTTGGCGCCTTTGCTAATGGCATCGGCGATATAGTCGCGACCATCGCCGTGCTGTCCAGGATAGGCCAAAAACAAGCCATTTTTTTCTACCTGACGGCTGTCAGCGGTAATGCCATGTACTGGAGCGGGGATGATGTACTTGCTCACATCGCCTCCTTCACAGCCTCTGCCGGGGCAACCGTAGGCGCTACGGGCAAGGCCTGACCATCTTGGGGGATGACCAACATGCGCAATACATCGGTCATCACGGCGCTAAACACCGGTGCGGCCACGCTGCCACCGTAATATTCGCCGTTATTCGGCTCGTCTATCATGACCGCCATGATGAGGCGCGGATTGGAGGCCGGCACCATGCCGACAAATGAGCCGACATATTTATCTTGCTCGTAGCCATGCTCGCCCAGTTTATGCGCTGTGCCGGTTTTGCCCGCCACCCGATAGCCAGTCACTTGCGCTTTTAAGGCGGTACCACCTGGCTGCACCACCAGCTCCAGCATGTCTTTCACATCGTTGGCCACTTTGGCCGAAAACACCTGACGCCCGACGGGCGGTTCGGCCAGCTTGTTTAGGGTCACCGGTAACAATTCGCCTTCATTGGCAAACACGGTATAGGCGCGGGCCAGTTGCAACAAGGTAACGCTGATGCCGTGGCCATAAGACATGGTGGCCTGCTCAATCGGCCGCCAAGTTTTGTAATCACGCACCTTACCCGCAGCCTCGCCAGGAAAACCGATTTTGGTGGCACTGCCCAAGCCGAGCTGAATATAGGTGTTCCACAGCTTTTCTTTGTCTAGCGACAGCGCCATTTTGGCCGAGCCGACATTGGAGGATTTTTGTATGACCTGTGCAACGCTTAACACCTGATTGGGGTGAGCGTCATGGATGGTGGCTGCGCCTATATGCAAAAAGCCGGGCGCGGTTTGAATCTTGGTGTCTGGCAAATAGTCGCCAAACTCCATGGCCGCCGCGGCAGTGACGGGCTTCATGGTTGAGCCGGGCTCAAAAATATTGACGATGGCGGAGTTGCGCAGCTTGCTAGAAACATTGACCGGATTGTTTGGGTTATAGGTTGGGATATTGACCAGCGCCAGCACCTCGCCAGTTTTAGCATCCAAGACCACGGCGGCACCGGCTTTGGCTTTGTGCTTTTCTACCGCGCGAGACAACTCACGGTGCACCACATACTGCACAGTGCGGTCTATGCTCAGCACTAAATCTTGACCGTCATGCGGCAGGGTGACCGCCACCAAATCTTCAACCACATGCCCTTTGCGATCCTGCACAAAGTCGCGTTTGCCCGGCGTACCCGACAACAGCGCATTCCGATGCAGCTCCATGCCCTCGACGCCGGTGTCATCCACGCCGGTAAAACCGACGATATGTGCCGCCACTTCTGCCGCAGGGTAGAAGCGTTTGTATTCTTTTTGACTGAACACACCGGGTACTTTCATCGCCATCACTTGCTTTGCCACATCGGGCGCCACTCTCCGTTTGATATATACAAATTCTTTCTTAGGGGTGCGCAGTTTTTGCTGCAACACCTTGGGCGACATTTCAAGCAAACTCGCCATTTGCTTGAGCTGCGGCGTACTCAACTGCACATCTGTGGGATTCACCCACAGCGACTCCACCGGCAAGCTAATCGCCAGTGGTTTAAGGTGGCGGTCATAAATCTTGCCGCGGTGCGGCATCAGCACCACTTTGCGTCGCGAGAAGGCCTCGCCTTTTTTAATCAAATAATCTTTGTGCAGGGTTTGCAGGTAAAACCCACGCGCCAACAACAACATAAAACTCGACAACAGCACCACCAACAGCAAGCGTCTGCGCCACGCAGGCAGCTTAACCAGCTTGTGTTGACTCTCTTTTAATAGCACCGCACGCCCCTTTTACTGCGGCGCCGCCACGGGCGCATCCAACAGAATGACCTGCGTCTGCTGGGCACTGGGGCTATGCATGTTTAAGCGCGTGGTGGCAAACTCCTCTAATCGGGAGTGCATGGCCCAAGTGCTTTGTTCAATCTGCAACTGGTCGTACTCAGTCATATACTGCTTGGTCAGCATCTCTTGACGGTCCAACTCAAAATACAATTTGCGCGCCTGATATTGCGCAGTGACCACTCCCAGCGCCATGGCGATGGTGAGGGCAAACAACATCAGATTGACACGCAACATCGCAACGCCTTACTGCACCTGGGTGCGCTCAGCCACGCGCAAGACCGCACTCCGCGCCCGCGCATTGGCCGCCACTTCATTCGCACTTGGCTTGATGGCGCGACCCACGGGCAACAAGCGCGGTTGCGGCAAATCTTTGGCGCGTATGGGCAAGCCAGTGGGCAAATCATCACGGTTTGCCTCAGACTGGATAAAGCGTTTGACGATGCGGTCTTCTAGCGAATGAAAGCTAATCACCGCCAAGCGCCCTTGCGGACGCAGCAATCGCAGACACTCGGGCAGCACTAGCGCGAGCTCCTCAAGCTCTTGATTGACGAAAATCCGTAGAGCTTGAAATGTGCGCGTTGCAGGGTTCTGGCCCGGCTCAATCTTGGGGATGGCGCTTGCCACGACCTTGGCAAGGTGTCCCGTAGTGGCGATGGCATGCCCATCTTCGCGCTCTTTAACAATCGCCCTTGCAACCTGCTTAGCAAACCGTTCTTCACCATAATCCCTGATCACCTCTGTTAATTGCTTCTCTGAACACTGCGCCAACCACTCTGCGGCGGTCTGGCCACGACTTTGATCCATACGCATATCCAGCGGCCCGTCAAAGCGAAAGCTGAATCCGCGCACCCCTTCATCAATTTGTGGCGATGAAATGCCTAAATCGAGCAAAATGCCATCCACGGCCGCCACCCCCAAGGTATCCAGCACATGACTGAGCGCCGAAAAATGCGCATGCACTAAGCTAAAGCGCACATCCTGCAGCGCCTGACCATGCACAATCGCGGCTAAATCGCGATCCAGCGCAATCAACCGTCCTTGCGGGCCCAACTTGGAGAGAATGTGGCGACTGTGACCACCACGACCGAAAGTGCCGTCTACATAAACCCCATCGGCCCGCACTTGCAAGGCATCGACAGCTTCATGCAATAACACGGTGATATGAGGGCTGGTGGCGGGGGGCACTGACGTTGCCGTCAAAGACGCGGGCGCTGAATTCGCGCCCGGCATCATAGCGAGAATCCTTCGAGCTCTTGCGGTATCTGCAGCTGATCCGCTGCCATGAGTTTTTCTAACTGCTGATCCCAAGCCGCCACATCCCACAACTCAAAGTGACTGCCCTGACCCACCATCATCACATCTTTGTCTAGCCCGGCAAATTTGCGTAACACCGCATTCACCAACAGGCGGCCAGCAGAGTCCAGATGCATCACATCTGCCTGACCCACGATCATGCGCTGGATACCACTGATTTGCGGATTAAAACTCGACAAGCTGGTGAGCTTAGTTTCAATAGGCTCCCAAGCGGCGGTGGGATACAAGATCAAGCAACGGTGCGGGTGCGCAGTGAGCACCACTTCACCTTGGCCGCCAGCCGTCAGGGCGTCGCGATGCTTGGCCGGCACGCTAAGCCGCCCTTTGGCATCCAAACTGAGTTGCACCGCCCCACGAAACATTGATGAATCCTGCCCTGTCCTTTTTTATCGGAATTGGTTTGAATTTCCCACAATTCCACACAAATTTACCCTTTTGCACACTATAGTTAAAAAAAAAGGCCTTGGCAAGCCTTTTGAATGAAAAATTCGCTTATAAGACAACGACTTAGAGCATTTTAACAAAGCAATTTAAATCAACATATTGGCGCAATATACACATAAAATTGTTTAATAAATTTAGCTATCCTATTGAAAACAATCAATAATTAAAAAATGGTTATTTCAGGGGTCGACTTGAGGGGTCTGAGGCAGAAAACCAGAGGGTTCTTTGGGCCAACATCCCGCCCTATTGAGAGAAATCCGCTTTTGCAGTGCTCAAGCAGTGGTTGCGCGCAAAGCACTCCGCCATCAGGCGGGGATTTAGGCGATGATTCAGTGGACCTAATGGGCGTGACAACTCAGGCATGTATGCGTAAAGAAAGCTTGCATATCACAGACATACATTGTGGGTAGGCATAACAATCATTGGCAAGCAGGTAAGCGCAGCGACACTATTGAAAAGCGCAGTTCAGCCTACTTATGAGATTGAGGCAGTGGAGGGAACGACTATCAGCGCGTGTGCATGTGGACCTGCGTGCGGTGAAAACCTGTTTTGCAGCGCAAGCTAAAATGTTGCAGGGAGAGTAAAGCCAACCGATAAGCCGGGTTCTGTAACTACTTGCGTAGCTGACAGTCATTCCTCTAGGCGTACAATTACTTGCACGCTCAAGCTATCTACCCGCTGGCAGCGCGAGCCACGCCTTATTACTTGCGTAAAATGCCAGCCTATTTGATATTGCTGCAGATGGAGGTTACCGCGTTTCACATCCACCCCCCGAAAGAGGTTTACTCGTCTCTGTGGCCCTATTCCTCGCCTTATACTGTTGCCAGCTTTCAGCGTACGGCCGTTAGCCGTCATCCTGCTCTGCGCAGCCCGGACTTTCCTCCCCCTGTAAACAGGCGGCGACTGTCTGGTTGGCTTCATTGGCATTCTACCATGCAGATGAACGCGGCTTTATAATGTGTGCAACACCAGCACGCCCGCTTGGCCTTAAACTGACCCCCATGACACTCTCGCTGCTTCACACTGCCTCTGATACAGAAAAACCCGGCCAACTGCATGCCTCATGGCAGGCAGTGATAGGCCAAGAGTTTCATCAACCCTATATGCAGGCTTTGCGCGCATTTTTGCAACAAGAAAAAGCAGCGGGGAAAACCCTGTTTCCACCTGGCCCACTGATTTTTAATGCGTTTAATCAAACGCCTTTTGAGCAGGTGAGGGTAGTGATTATTGGCCAAGACCCATACCATGGACCGGGACAGGCGCATGGCTTGAGTTTTTCAGTGCCCTCTGGGGTGGCGTTACCGCCTTCATTGCGCAATATTTTCAAAGAGATTGAGACTGACCTCGGCATTCGTATGGGTGAGCGTGGCGACTTAACGCCTTGGGCGCGCCAAGGCGTGCTGCTGCTCAATGCCACCTTAACCGTGCCCCTTGGGCAGGCAGGCGGCCATCAAAATCAAGGCTGGGAGCGGTTTACGGATGCCGCGATTGCGGCGCTAAACCAGCGGCGCGAAGGATTGGTGTTTGTGCTATGGGGCAGTTATGCACAGAAAAAAGGGGCCATGATAGACCCCAACAAACATTTGATTCTCAGTTCGGTACACCCCTCGCCGTTATCGGCGCACCGGGGGTTTTTTGGCAATCACCAGTTTTCGCGGATTAACCAATACCTGACCGCACGTGGTGAAGCGCCAATTAACTGGCAGTTATGATGAGTGTTGAACATAAGCTTTTTGAAACGCCAGAATCACTTCGCGAACGATTTTCCTCTTGTCGCCTGGCAAGGCTAGAAAAGCTTCAAATGCCTCACGCTCCTCAAACATTATCCCTTTTTCCCAACCAGATTGTTTAGCCCTGACCGCATTGATTGCAGCACCTCCATAGCGCAACACATGCGGTTCAACATTTAACCATTCGGCCAATACCTGTAATTTCTCTTGTGATGGAATTGCCTCGCCGCGTAACCAGCGGCGCACGGCTTGCATTGTGACTGATTGTCCATAATAGCGACTGTTAAATGCACGCTCTACATCAACGGGCCTGAGTGAATGACCTGCTAGCTGAATGGCCTCGCGCA
>JAIXZQ010000233.1 GCA_027489475.1 Methylophilus sp. | reverse complement strand
TGCGCCGGTGAGCATTAAGCGTCTGGTGCAGGGTTTCGTCCAAAGTAATTTAGCGGTGGTTGGGTTCACCATACATGCGGGGTCGTCAACCTCACGCTTGGCCAAGGGCTGCGTCTGATGGATTGGATTTGGCGAGGCATGCGCTTTGACTTGTTGTATGGCTCGCCATGCAATGACTAAAAGCGTGATAGAAAAGCCTATTTTTAGCATTTTTTCAGGCAATTGATGCGCGATAAACACACCGATGGGCGCAAACAGCATCCCCAATACAGCCAGCAGAGCTGCGGCTTTATATCTGACAATGCCATTTTTTAGGCCTAAGGCTGCCGCAAACCCAGATGTCAACATCATCGCCATCAGCGCGATGGGGGCTGCATCCGTCATTTTAATCTGTAAGCAAAACACCAACAGTGGCACCGAGAGTACGGCACCGCCAGCACCGGTCAAGGTCAAGACGAATCCGATGCAGACACCCAAGGCAAGACTGATAGCCGGGGGGTCTATCTGGGTCAGCACCTGCAAGCTTGTCATGAAAGACGCGCTCTATTGGTTGAGTCACTTTGCAATCTCATCCTCCCGGTTAACACGCACTTACGCAGACTGAATGGGCATGATTTTTCCGCATGCCTGGTTCGCTGGCAACGCAATATCAATGTATTTGGGATAAGCAAGCTTGAGTTGACTCATAAGTTGAATGAAGGCCTCACGGCTGATATTGTTGCCTAAGCGCGGGTTGTTCTTACGCTCTTCTCCCACCGTAGACTGGGTGTTTCCGTTGTAATCATGTCCGGGATACACCTTTACCTCATCAGGCAAACTGAAAATTTTGCGATGAATGCTATCGTAGAGCTGGCCTGCATTGCCGCCTTGGAAATCCGTGCGGCCGCAGCCACCGATTAATAATGCGTCTCCGGTAAAGATGCGGTCACCCATCAAGTAACTAATACACCCATTGGTGTGTCCCGGCGTGTATCTCACCTCAATGTCCAGCGAGCCAACGCGTAAGTGGTCGCCATCCGTCACCAGCACATCACCACACAATGCGCCTGCATCGCGATGGACGACACTTTGACTGGCGAGCCTTTGTCTGAGCGCATCGGCCCCCGTGACATGGTCTGCATGCACATGCGTTTCTAGTGTATAAATTAAAGTGAGGCTAAGTGCTTCAAGATCGTTGATGTAATGCGCGACATCAGACTCTACTGTATCTATCAATACGGCTTGTTTCGTCTGTTCACAGCCCAGCAAGTAGGTAAAGGTGGATGTCGTCGGTTCAAAATATTGTTTAAAAATCATACCCAACTCCTCTTATGGCTGATGCGTTTGTAACGAAGCAATAAACGCCTCATTGGCCGCGGCTTCAAGGCGCATCGTGTCTGCAATGTGTCCACACACTAAATTGCACAACTCAAAAGTACGTTGGTCGGCAATGCTGTAATACGCCTTGGTGCCGCGTGAGGTTCGTTTAATCAGTTTGGCATCTCTTAATAATGCGAGATGTTTGGACACATTGGCCTGGCTCCCGCCAGAGAGCGCAACGAGTTCGGTGACATTTTTTTCGCCGCTGCGTAAGCCATTTAATATTTTCAAACGCATGGGCTCAGCCAAGGCTTGAAAATAGGCCGCAATATGAATAAGGGCGACTTCATCTAATTGAGACATACCATGCTTTGTAAATTGATTAAGTTTAAGTATATATTACTAATTAGTTATATATACATATATTTATAATAAATTTTAATCACTTAACAAGCGTAAAACGAGACTTCGGTGTCTCTCGATTGATTGCACATTCCTATGCGACGGTGGGAATCAAGCATTGAAATCGGCTGCACATTGCTATGTGGCCTGATACTGCATTAAGGCTTGGTATGGTTGACTGTCATTGGCCAGTTAATCAGCGCAATCTCAATCATCTCTAGCAACGCCTCTTTGCTCGCGCCACTTGAAGCTTGCACTGAAATGCCTTGGTGAAGCGTGGCCACATATTTGGCCAGTGCTTGGATATTTGACGCTGCGGGCAAATCGCCTTGTTGTTTGGCAATCTCAAAGCGTTGTTTCAGCCCTTCTTCTAAGCGAGCGCGATAAGCCATCAGTTTTTTCTGCATCATTGCTGCCTCAGGTCCGCACGACAATGCGCCTTGCACTATCATGCAGCCACGCGGTGTGTCTTGTTGCGTTAATAACGCAACCGCTTGCGTCAGAAATTTTTTGACCACCAAATATGCCGTCGGCTCGGCCAGCGCTTCTTTAACAAAAGCACTTGGGCCAGAAACATATTTATCCAGCACTTGGTTAAACAACGCCTCTTTGTTACCAAATGCGGCATAAATACTCGGTTTGTTCATCTTCATGGCCTCGATCAGCGCAGCCATAGACGTCCCTTCATAGCCAAACGTCCAAAACGTCTGCATCGCACTTTCTAGCGCTTGGTCTTGGTTAAATGCAGGCGGTCTACCGCGGCGCTTTACAGCATTCACTGGTTGATTGTGTTCTGTATTCATTCACTCGCCCACTTGATCATTTTTATTATCATACCACTTGGTAATAAATTAGTTGACAAAAAAATTATTGTTTAATATCTTTTAAATACCAATTGGTACATATTTAAAAGATATGCCTCATTGATGAGGTAAACATGAACTATTAAATTCAACATTTAGGAATCAGCCCCCATGATTGACGTCTCCACATTAGGCCATCTTGAAACAATCAATATTGATAGAAACTGCACGCTACGCTATCTCAAAGTAGGCGCCGGCAAGCCGCTGATACTGATACACACCATACGTACGCAACTAGAATATTTTAATGAAGTCATTCCCGAACTGGCAAAACACTACACGGTTTATGCAGTCGATTTACCGGGCCATGGCCAATCATCTATTGATACCAACATTCACTATGACGAACCGACCATGCGACAGGCGATGATGAGGTTTATCCAAAAGTGTGATTTAAACGATGTCACGCTGGCGGGAGAGTCAATAGGTGCGGTTTTAGCCCTGACAGTGGCCGCTGAGATTCCTGGACGCATTACAAAAGTAGTGGCGTCAAACACCTATGACTACGAAACGCGCTACGCAGATGGCATACGTAGAGGCAATCTGTTTGCTAATATCGTGATTGCAAATTATGCAGTCCCCTTTTATGGCGCATTCTTTGCGCTGTTTGAAAATTGGTTATTTTTGGGCCTAGCGATGAAAGGTGGTTTAAAAAATAAACGTTGGATGCCCGTTAAATTATTAAGTGTATTCAATCGAACTGGATACCGCAGAGGCTATAGATATGTAGAACGTAATGTGTTTGCCAATTGGAAATCGTGGCCTGCGGCACGGGCGCTTTACAGTCGTGTTAAAGCGCCTGTAACCTTGGTGTATGGTGATAACGACTGGTCAACCCTTGCTGAGCGCCAACGCACGGCACAGGCATTGGGAAATATCACGATTAAAACGCTAGAAAACACCGGTCATTTTGGCTTTGTAGACCAGCCGCAAAAGTTACTGGCTGTACTATTAGAAGACTAATATAGGCATCAGCAGACTTCATTTATTCTCGGTCGCTGTCGCTTAAAAAAGACTGACCATAGGGGTCAGGTCTTGCAACCATACACTTCTCGCAACCATGAAAACTTGCTCTGCCTCGCAAAAAACAACTGGCGAAAATATTGCGCTTGTATTGTGAGCGTCTATCAAGCTTTATAAATGAAAAACGGCTTGCATTTCTGCAAGCCGTTTTTTGTGTTTGGTAGGGTGTGCGGGGATCGAACCCACGACAAACGGATTAAAAGTCCGCTGCTCTACCAGCTGAGCTAACACCCCATTATTTCTTGTTTGAAGCGCTGTTTTGCGTCAAATTTGAAAGAACGCGATTATGGGGGATGATTCTATTTTGGTCAATGCTGATTTACGGTTTTTTCTAAAATATTTAGTTTTTTATCGACTTGGCTTTAATTGCTATCCAGTTCGCCTTGATTCCCCTGCTTTAACCCGGTTGCGGTACTGGTCAGCGGGCCGCACCCCTTACATACCGGGCAACTTACCACCCATCATGCCGCCCAAGCCACGCATCATTTTAGCCATGCCGCCTTTGCTAAACATTTTCATCATTTTTTGTGTTTCTTCAAACTGATTTAGCAGTCGGTTGACATCTTGCACTTGCACACCACTGCCAGCGGCAATGCGTTTTTTGCGGGTGGCTTTAATCAGCTCGGGTTTACGGCGCTCTTCGGGCGTCATGCTGTTGATGATACCTTCAATGCGGCGCATGGATTGGTCAACATCGTCGGTGTTGATTTTTTGCGCCATGCCGGCAATTTGTGAAGGCATTTTATCCATCAGGGAGGCCATGCCGCCCATTTTGCGCATTTGCAGCATTTGCGATTTAAAGTCTTCGAGGTCAAATTTAGCCCCCGATTTAATTTTATCAGCGACCTTTTGCGCCTCGGCCAAATCGACTTTTTTGTGCGCTTCTTCAATCAGGCCAAGCACATCGCCCATGCCCAAGATACGCCCCGCCATGCGGTCGGGATGGAACGGCTCCAGCCCATCAACTTTTTCGCTGACGCCGATAAATTTAATCGGCTTACCCGTGATTTGGCGCACCGACAAGGCGGCACCGCCACGCGCATCGCCATCCAACTTGGTGACAATAACGCCGGTGAGCGGCAAGGCTTCACCAAACGCCTTGGCCGTGTTAACTGCATCTTGCCCTTGCATCGCGTCCACCACAAACAAGGTTTCGGTCGGTTTGAGGGTGGCATGTAAGGCCTGAATCTCGGCCATCATGGCTTCATCAATGGCGAGTCGACCGGCAGTGTCAAAAATCACCACATCGTAGTAGCTGCGCTTGGCGTGGTCTAACACTTGCGCGGCGATGTCCAGCGGCGTTTGCTGCGGGTTGGAGTCAAAACAGTCGATATCGAGCTGCTTGGCCAAGGTTTGCAACTGCGTGATAGCGGCGGGACGATAGACGTCTGCACTGGCGAGCAACACTTTTTTCTTTTGTTCTTTAAGCAGTTTACCCAATTTGCCGGCGGTGGTGGTTTTACCCGCCCCTTGCAAGCCCGCCATCAAGATGACCACCGGCGGCACAGCCGCCAGATTCAGGCCTACATTGGCTTGCCCCATCAAGGCGGTCAGCTCTTCATTCACCACTTCAATCACGGCTTGGCCAGGCGTTAAGCTTTGCAGCACTTCTCGGCCATTAGCTCGCGCTTTCACGCGCGCAATAAAGTCTTTGACCACCGGCAAAGCCACGTCGGCCTCCAGAAGCGCCATACGCACCTCGCGCATGGCGTCAGCGATGTTTTCTTCAGTGAGTCGGGCTTGGCCACGCAGGGTCTTAATGACGCCCTGCAAACGACCGGTCAGATTTTCTAACATGATGAACCTTTCTTGCGTAATGCACGTTTGCCGTAATTTTACCTGATGCGGCGGTCAGACTCGCATAAATGTCTTTAGCCAGCCGCAATGCCCGCACAGTGCTAGTAGATTGCAGCGAGTTTTGCCATAATGCGGGCATGACTCATCACTTGCTTCCTTATCTGATTGTGGCCTTTGTCTATATGGCGGTGGCGCTGGATTACTGGCGGCTCGCCAAAGCTGGCCGGGCGGTCAATGAACACGCTTTTCCGTTTCAGCTGCACAGTGCCATGGTGGCGCTGGGCTTGGTCATGCATGGTGGCTTGTTGTACCGCGATATTTTTGCCGTCAACCTGCCTAATTTAGGTATTTATTATTCCTTGTCTGCCATTTTTTGGCTGACTGTATTGATTTACTGGATTGCGGACTTAACCCATTCCTTACGCAGCTTGCAGGCGTTTGTGCTGCCGCCTGCTGCGCTGTTTGTGTTGATTCCTGGCTTTGCCGTGAAAGACTATTATGTGGATACCCACGGCTTTACCCTGTTCAATCTGCATATCCTGATTGCCATCTTAGCCTACAGTTTGTTTACCTTTGCCGCGCTGCATGCCTGCTTGATGCGCATGGCTGAGCGGGCGCTGCATCAAAAAAATAGCTGGCTGAGTCTGCCAGACTTTCCCCCGTTGTTGGTGCTGGATGCATTGCTGTTTAAGGTGCTGCATGTGGGTTTTGTATTGCTGACCATCACGCTTATCAGCGGCATGTTGTTTAGTGAGACCCTGTTTGGCAAACCGTTGCAGTTTAACCATAAAACCATCTTCTCCATTGCCTCATGGCTGATTTATGCTTGGCTGTTGTTTGGCCGCTTTAAATATGGCTGGCGTGGCAAAGTGGCCACCCGCTGGACTTTGTTTGGCTTTGTCCTGCTGATGCTGGCCTATATCGGTAGTCGGTTTGTATTGCATGTGGTGTTGGGGCGCTAAGGCATAGCCTTTACCCTCGGGCCTCTGATGCAGGGCTTACGTCTATCACTGTTGGTTTTCTTAGGCCTTTGGAGTCTGTCCGCCTGTGCTGAGCCTGAGTCCACCCCCACACCCCTCTCCCCGGCCATCAGCCTGTCGGCTTATCTGGAAACCTACTACGCCTATGACGGTATGCCGTCCACCCGTCGTCCGGACTTTCTGTATAGCTATGCCGAGACAAATCAACCCAGCATCCAACTCGCTCTCATCAAAGCCAGTCTTGACCGCGACCAGATTCGTGCACGTCTGGCCTTAGCCTCGGGGACATATATGCGGGCCAATTACGCTGCCGAGTCCGCGGGCTTACGTCAATTATTCGAGGCCAATGTAGGCTTGCGCCTCAGCGACACGCATGATGTGTGGCTAGATGTGGGGGTCATGCCTTCGCATATCGGTGTGGAGAGTGCGATTGGCCTAGAAAACTGGACGCTGACGCGTAGCCTGATGGCGGATAACTCGCCGTATTATGAAACCGGGGCCAAACTAAGTTTGCGCAGTGCAGACCAGCGCTGGCAGGCCAGTGCATTGCTGTTAACCGGTTGGCAACGCATCACTCCCACGCAATCGAGCACAGCCCCGGCGTTTGGTCATCAATTGACCTTTCGCCCCAGCTCGGCGCTGACCTTGAACAGCAGTTCTTTTATTGGCAATGTGTCAGAAAACGATAGGCGGCAGATGCGCTATTTTCATGACACCTATCTCCAATGGCAGCTCACAGAGCGCGCAGGGCTGATTGCCGCATTAGACATAGGGGCGCAACAGGCAGCACCGGGCAGTGATCGCTTATGGCGATGGTGGAGCAGCAGCCTGATGCTGAGGGTGAAGTTGTCTGACCAGCTGTATTGGGCGGGACGAATTGAACGTTTTGATGACCCGCACGCGATTATTGCCAGTGGTGCGCAAGGGGAAGGCCTCGAGGCCATGGGGTATTCCATTAATCTGGATTATCAGTTGACCCCGCATCTGGCTTGGCGC
>JAIXZQ010000140.1 GCA_027489475.1 Methylophilus sp. | reverse complement strand
CCAAGATCGCCGATCAAATCACGCAAGCGCTGCCTGGCCAAGGGTTCATCATCCACCAACATAAGCCGTTGTTCAGCCATGCATCACCTCGGCATGGGGGCGCGTTGGCAGGCTGATTTCAACGACATACTGCTGCGCGGTGGTGTATTGCCGCAACTGCGCCTCAAGGTCATAGTGCAGCCGCAAGCGTTCGCGAATATTGTTGATAGCCATTTTGTTGCCGCCTGCACGGTCATTGACGGGCGGTAGCGGATTGCTAATACGCAACAATACACTGCCCGCCTCCAGCTGTACCTGTATTTTAACGACACCGCCTGCAGGCTGCGGCTCTATCCCGTGATACACGGCATTTTCGACCAAGGGCTGCAAAATTAATGGCGGAATCATCAAGCTAGGTGGCAGGTCGCTACATTGCCAGTCACACTGCAAGCGACGCTCTAGTCGTAAAGCCTCTATCGCTAAATATTGTCGGCACAGCGCAATTTCTTGCGTCAAGGGCACCAGAGCACGGTTATCCGCCATTAATACGCGAAACAGCTCGGCCAAGTCTTCAAGCGCTTGCTCGGCTCGTTGCGGCTGGCTGCGGATTAAAGACAGCGCCGCGTTGAGGCTGTTAAACAAAAAATGCGGCCGAATACGTGCTTGCAACGCTTGCAGGCGCGCTTCAGCGATAGCCGGTGAATAGGCGCGCTGCAACAAATCGAGATAATAAAGACACAATAAGACATCGCCCAGACATAGCCCAAGCAGTTGGCCATAGTGGGTGGGAGAAAGCGGGACAATCCAACGATTATAGGCCCAGGCACACCATGCGGTCAGTCCCGTGGCGAGCAAAAAAATCGCGGCCAATGCCGCGGCATAAGGCCAGTGACGCATGCGCGGATACCACAGCGTCAGGGCCCCCAATACCAGCAACAAGGGCGGCAGCCACTGGCTGGAGATTTCGGTCAAGTTGTTCACCCAGCTCAGCGCAGACGCCCCGGGCTCGGCCTGATATACGGTGAGCAGCCCCCACAGGCATAGATGCAGCAACATCACACGTAAGTGTATGCCCAGATTACGAAAATTGGGGATGCGGCTACTTTTACGCACGGTGGCATGTTCGTTTATAATGTGGTGACAGCATCATAAGTATTAAGTGCCACTGGCGCAAGCCGCGCCCAAAGCGCCCTTTTAAGCAGAAAGAACTTTCGTTTTGACGACTTCGCATTCCCAGACACATTCTTCATTGCACCAAAAAGACCAAGCCTGGTCTGGGCGCTTTAATGAGCCCGTGGCCGAGCTGGTCAAGCGCTACACCGCTTCGGTTGACTTTGACAAACGTCTGGCGCGCTTTGATATTCAAGGTTCGCTGGCGCATGCCACCATGTTGGGCAAGCAAGGGATTATTTCAGCACAAGATGTGGCCGACATCACGCGCGGTCTGAACGACATTTTGGCCGAAATTGAAGCTGGCCAGTTTGAGTGGCTACTAGACCTTGAAGATGTGCATTTAAATATCGAAAAACGCCTGACCGAAAAAATTGGCGATGCCGGAAAACGCTTGCACACCGGCCGCTCACGCAATGACCAAGTGGCGACTGACGTTCGCCTATGGCTACGCAGTGTGGTGGATGATTGCCTCGCAGGCATACGCGCATTGCAAGTGGCCTTGCTCGACCTCGCTGAACAGCATGCCGCCACCCTGATGCCGGGATTTACCCATTTGCAGGTGGCGCAACCTGTGACGTTTGGTCACCACCTGATGGCCTATTATGAGATGCTTAACCGCGATGCCGAGCGCTTTGCCGATGCACGCAAACGCATCAATCGCCTGCCGTTGGGCGCCGCCGCCTTGGCAGGCACCAGCTATCCTATTCACAGAGAAATGGTGGCTGAACTGTTGGGCTTTGACAGCGTCTGCCAAAATTCACTGGATGCAGTGTCAGACCGTGACTTTGCCATTGAATTTAATGCCGCGGCTTCATTGCTGATGATGCATCTCTCCCGTTTCTCTGAAGAACTGATTTTATGGATGAGTCCAAGATTCGGTTTTATTGATATCGCCGACCGCTTTTGTACTGGCTCATCCATCATGCCGCAAAAGAAAAATCCCGATGTCCCCGAACTGGTACGCGGTAAAACAGGCCGCGTCTATGGCCATTTGATGGGGCTGCTTACCTTGATGAAAGGCCAGCCGCTGGCCTATAACAAAGACAATCAAGAAGACAAAGAGCCGTTGTTTGATGTCGCCGACACCTTACTGGTGACGCTGCAAATTTATGCCGATATGCTGCGCGGCATCACCGTCAATGCCGACCACATGCGTCAAGCTGCGCTCGAAGGCTTTGCCACCGCCACCGACTTGGCTGACTATCTGGTGAAAAAAGGCATGCCTTTTAGAGATGCGCATGAGGTGGTGGCGCATGCGGTTAAAGCGGGCGTCGCCTCTGGCCGCGATTTGGCCGAATTTAGTCTGGCTGAATTGCAAGTGTTTAGCGCCACCATTGCTGACGATGTATTTAGCGTGCTGACCCTAGAGGGTTCGGTCGCCAGCCGCAACCATACTGGCGGCACCGCCCCCGAACAAGTGCGCCGTGCCATCGCGCAAGCCAGGGCGCAGATAGGCTGCTGATGCGCCTCCGCTCGCCTCACCAATCCAGTCGTGACTCGGCCTTGGTGAATCGAGTATGGGGCAATACATGCCCGACCATGAGTGTATGGATTTCCCGCGCGGCATTTGCGGCAGCGTTATGCCTAGGCCTCAGCGTCGCCCTGCGCAGCCCACTCAGCCATGCAGCGTTTGGCATTGCCAATCCCAAACAAGAACAAGCCATACTCTGGCCGTTGTTCCCCGGCGAAAGCCTCAACAGCCTCGCCGCCAAACTCTACCCGCACAGCCCGATTCTGCAACAACGCTTTGTACAACACTCCCTCAGCTTGAGTCGCTCCCGCGGCATACTGCTCAACGCCAACCAGACGGCTGATGCCGCGCAATTAATCGCGGTGCCCAATGCGCAAACTCTGCACACGCTGACCCACCGCATTAAAAAGTCCGATGAAGTTGACCCGCAACGGTTTGTCGCAGCCGGTCTGGCAATGAGTGTGCAACTGACACCCGTCGACCAGCATAGCACTGGCTGGCGTATGCCCCAACTGTCATTCACGAACATCTCTCTGCCCGAATTAGCGCTATTGAAAGACTATTCGTTTTCGCTGGCGCATTTAACGCGTCGCATGACTGCCGTGAAAACGCACGTGGTCGAGACCTATCAAGCCAATGCACACGCCATTGCGCGCACCCCGCTCAACCAGCTTTATCAAACACCGCAATTGGCGTTGAGTGTATTGAGTGCCGTCTTGTTGCTGCTTTTGAGTGTGGTTTGGGGCGTCTTAGAAGGGCAGCGGACGGACCCGTCAGTGCGGTAGCGTGTGTGACCGTTTTTTTGTCGGTTGGCGAGCGATGACACATGCCATGCCCCGTGACTCAAGGTAAAAAGCGCTCCAATACCTCATTCAAAAACCGCTGTCCTTTCAATGTCGGTGCAATCACCTCATTTTGCGCGACCAATAACCCTGTTTGCTGCGCATCCTGCCATTGCGCTTGTATTGCCCGCAACGGCAAGCCCGTGCGTTGCTGAAACAAGCTGGCATCTACGCCATGCAACAAGCGTAGGGCATTCATCATAAATTCAAACGGCAAATCTTCACGACCAATCTGCCATTCATTGTCCAACCACTGGCCGCTGGTCATCGCCTCTAGGTAGCGCTTGGGATGCTTGTGACGACTTTGTCTAATGATTTTGTCGTGAAAACTCAGTTTGGAGTGGGCGCCCGCGCCGATGCCGAGATAATCGCCAAAGGTCCAATAATTAAGGTT
>JAIXZQ010000342.1 GCA_027489475.1 Methylophilus sp. | reverse complement strand
TTCTGAAGGCTGCCCTGACAAAAAATTTATCTTCATACGCACAGGCGAAAAAAAACCCGTCAATCTGACGGGTTTTTTTACACCATGGTGTGGTGAGGATAGGGCTTACTTGACGGCATCCAAACTGCCCATGGCTTTAGGGAAGGTGACTACCCCCCAAGGCATGTTTTTCACACTGACTTGCTGTTTGACTTCTTGCTTGGCAGTATCAATCACAAACAAGGCATCCGATTTGCCACAGGCCAGCAAGATCTCTTCTTCGTTGGGCGTAAAAGTAAAGTGCCAGCAACGATTACCGGTGGGGATGTCTTTCACTTTGACAAAGCTCTTGGCATCAAATACTTGCAGTAGCTTGTCTTTGTTAGAAGCCACATATACATATTTGCCTGCTTTATCATAGGCAATACCATAGGGCGTAGCCGCGGTATCTACGGTTTTCACAACGTTAAATTTCTGATCGATCACCAAAAATTTATTGCCATATTCCAGCGTAGAGACATAGGTTTTGCCATCCGGAGAGACTTTGATGCCACGGGGACGGTCGCCATATTGGTGGGTTTCGATTTTTTTCACCAACTTGCCGGTTTTGATGTTGTGTACGGTAATGGTATTGTCGGCTTCATTGGTAATCACAAGCAGTTTGCCGTCTTTACTAAACTCCACACCTTCAGTTTCTGGCCCGCCTATGATTTCACGGACTTTTTTACCCTGCTTGAGATCGATGATGCCGATGCGTGCGGGTTCTTTGTCGTCGTCATCCTCAGCTTCTTCTTGTGCCGGTGCGGCACCGGGTTTGGGTGGGGGGCCGCCTTTAGCGCTGGGCTCATAAGACACATAGGCAAATTGCCCTTGTACGCGCACAAATTCTGGGTTTTTACCAACGGCAATCTGTTTCACCACTTGCTGTGTCGCAGTATCAATGACTGAGATACTGCCATTTTCACGAGTGGCCACAATCAAAAACTTGCCATCTTCAGTCACACCCAGACCACGCGGGCCCTCGCCCTTGACATCTATGGTGCCTGTGACCGCCATGGTGGACAAGTCGATTACAGTGACGCCAGCATCTTGACTGGTGACATAGGCCACCCCTGATTCAGCATAGGTCTGCGCGCTGAATAGCAGCGCGCATGCAGCGCTTATCACCAGATTACGAGTATTCATTCATTCTTCTCCATAAAGGCGCTCTGGATTGAGCATTGATACAAAACAGCCTACGGCAATCGCTACTTTCTGTTGCAAAAATCATGCAGAAAGATGCTGTTAAAAAAGCTTGCTTACATTCAATGGCTTATCTTTAATGGGCAGCCGTGATCTCGGCTGATGTCAACCAATAGGTTGCCTGCAACCACCTTAAACACCGCCTCCGCTGCCTAAAAATAAAGCATAAGCCGGGTTGTCGGTTTCTGACCAATAGGGGTAGCCCAATTGTTGCAAAAAGCGGGTAAACCCCGTCTGCTCATCTGGAGGCACCTGCATGCCCACCAGCACACGCCCAAAATCCGCGCCATGGTTGCGGTAATGAAACAAACTGATATTCCAATTGTGACCCATAGAGGTCAGAAAGTTCATTAATGCCCCGGGCTTTTCAGGAAATTCAAAGCGATAAATGACTTCATTGTGCGCTTGCGGGGCATGGCCACCGACCAAATGGCGCAGGTGTAACTTAGCCATTTCGTTGTGACTTAAATCTAAGGTGGGCAAGCCTGCGGCTTGTAAGGTGTGCGCAATCTGCGAGGCTTCTGCCGGGTCATGCACCGCCACACCGACAAAAATATGCGCCAAATGGCTGTCGGACAAGCGGTAATTAAATTCTGTGATATTGCGTTGCCCAAGCAACTGGCAAAACGCCTTAAAGGCGCCCGGCGCTTCGGGGATGGTCACCGCAAACACGGCCTCGCGGTGCTCGCCCAGCTCTGCGCGTTCGGCAATAAAGCGTAAGCGGTCAAAGTTCATATTGGCGCCGGAGGCAATCGCAACAAAGGTTTTTCCTTGCACTTGATGCGTCTCGACATAGGCTTTGAGCCCGGCCAGTGATAATGCCCCCGCGGGTTCGAGAATACTGCGGGTATCCTCAAACACATCTTTAATCGCTGCACAGATGGCATCATTGTCAACCACCAGCATTTCATCCACATACTGCTGTGCCAGTGCAAACGTATGTTCGCCCACCTGCTTAACGGCGGCACCGTCAGCAAATAAACCCACCTGCTCTAGCATGACGCGCTGCCCTAGCTTAAGTGAGGTGGTCATGGCTTCAGCATCTTGCGCCTCGACACCAATGACTTTAATCTCAGGTCGGACCGCTTTGACATAGGCCGCAATGCCCGCCAGCAGACCGCCGCCGCCAACACAACAAAAAATGGCCTCAATCGGCGCGGCATAATCTTGCAGAATTTCTAAAGCGATGGTGCCTTGACCGGCAATCACTTCTGGGTCGTCATACGGATGGACAAAGGTTAAGCCTTGTTGTTGCTCTATGCTGAGCGCATGGGCATAAGCATCTGAATAGCTGTCGCCATGTAATACGACCTCGGCCCCGCGGGCGCGCACGGCATTGATTTTAATCGCGGGCGTGGTGGTCGGCATCACTATGACGGCGCGACAACCGAGCTTTTGTGCGCTCAAAGCGACACCCTGCGCATGGTTGCCTGCACTGGCGCAAATCACGCCGCGTGCCAAGGCCTCAGGCGACAAATGCGCCATCTTGTTATAAGCACCACGTAATTTAAATGAAAACACCGGTTGCATGTCTTCACGCTTGATCAGCACCTGATTTTGGCAGCGGGC
>JAIXZQ010000300.1 GCA_027489475.1 Methylophilus sp. | reverse complement strand
GTGGTGGATGTGTTTGGCTTTGAGGCTGAAGTAGTAAGTGTGGTTGAAGGGGTGAATGCATGATTCAAACACAAGAAACATTGCCGCTCGCCAAAGGGTTAACAACAAAAACCAACCAACTCGCTTTGGGCTTGGAGCATGGAGCGGCTGAGTTATTAGACTTGGTGACCCCTGTGACGGCTGAGCTACTGAAATGGTGGTTTGGGGAGGACATGATCGCAGCGCGTGCCAGCTTAAATTTTCATGCAGGTCAAAAACAAGCGATTTTAAATGCAATTGTGGCGCATGAAGTGCTGAATGCTGGCAACCTAAAAAGCTTGTATAGCCATGTGGCACCTGATGCTTTGTTAACCAACAATTTGCTTGCTGAACTGAGCGACATAAAACATCAGCACCCCAAATACTGCTTAAAAATGGCAACTGGCACAGGCAAAACTTGGGTGTTGCAAGCCTTAATGATTTGGCAATTATTGAATAAAACTGCGGCATTGACTGAAGGCATTGATAATGCTCGTTTTACCCGCCACTTTTTAATCGTCGCACCTGGCTTAATTGTCTATGAACGACTTTTGGATGCATTTTGTGGTAAGTTGCAAACGAACAGCGAAGGGCAAGTGACTGAGGCGCGAGATTTTGCTAGCTCGGACGTGGCGCAATATGCGGAGTTATTTATCCCTGAACAATATCGCGAATTGGTGTTTGGGTTTGTGCGTGGCAATGTGTGTAACAAAACAGAAATAGGCTTGAAAGCCACTGGCAACGGCATGATAGGCATTACCAACTGGCATTTGCTAAGTGAGGTGGATGACACCATTGCAGAAGATGACATGCTGGCACCTGGGGCAGATATTGCGCCTGAGAAAGTTGTAGATGCATTGCTCCCTCTCACTCCAGGCCGCGCGACAGGCAATAGCTTAGATGTGTTGGATAGACGCTATGCACGTGGCAATGTGCTGGACTTTTTAGCCGATATGCCAGAATTGATGGTGTTTAATGATGAAGCGCACCATATACATGAGGTGAAAAAAGAAGGCGAAACCACTGAGGTTGAGTGGCAAAAAAGCCTGACGATTATTGCTGAGAAAAAAGGCGCACGTTTTGTGCAGGTGGACTTTTCTGCCACGCCTTATAACGATGTTGGTTCAGGCAAAAACAAACGCAAAGTGTTTTTTCCGCACATTATTGTCGATTTTGACCTTAAATCTGCGATGCGGGCAGGATTAGTGAAATCGCTAGTCTTGGATAAACGGAAAGAGTTAGGGGCGCTACCGCTGGAGTTTAAAGCCGAACGAGACGAAAGCGGCAACCCGATATTAAGTGATGGTCAGCGCGTGATGTTACGTGCTGGCTTGCAGAAACTTAAAAAACTAGAAACGGATTTTGCCAAGATTGATACCAACCGACATCCCAAAATGCTGGTGGTGTGTGAAGACACAACCGTATCGCCTTTGGTGGCTAGGTTTTTAGAAGATGAAGGTTTGGCGGCTGATGATGTGATGTCGATAGACTCAGGCAAAAAAGCTGAGTTAAGCGAAAAAGATTGGGCGCAGGTACGCGAAAAGCTATTTAGTGTGGATAAACACAAAACACCGCGTGTCATTGTGAGCGTGCTGATGCTACGCGAGGGATTTGATGTGAATAACATCTGCGTGATTGTGCCTTTACGTTCGTCACAAGCACAAATTCTGCTTGAGCAAACGATTGGGCGTGGCTTGCGTTTGATGTGGCGCGACCCTGAGTTTACCGATTTAAAACATGAAAATAGAGCACTCATCAATAGCGGCAAAGAGCCTTCAAGTCTGATTGATATTTTGTCGATTGTTGAGCACCCCGCCTTTCAGACGTTCTACGATGACTTAATCAATGAAGGTTTGGCAGGCGAAAGTGATGGTGAAAACGAGCCTAGAGGCAGTGGCGACGTTATTGCCTCAGAACTCGTAGAGGGTTACGAAGAATTTGATTTTGCATTGCCTTTTATTCTGCGCGAGCAAGATGAAACGCGTGAACATAAGGACTTGGATTTATCGACCATTCCACAGTTTTCAGGCTTTAGCTTAACCGAGCTACAAAATATGCTGGGCAAAGGCGATGTATTTATTTCGCACGACCTGCAAAGCAGCGCGATGTTTGGAGATTATCGCGTGGATGGCGAGATTATGCATGTTGGCGGCTATAACGAATATTTGTCACGTTTGACCCGCCGTATTAGCCAAGCACTGAGTCAGCCGCTGCCGACCAATAGCCGAACCAGCAAAATCGCTACGCATCACTCTAGCCCATATATGCAGGTAAATACTGCTGAATTAACAGGCTGGCTGGACGACTATATTTGGCAACATTTGTTTGGAACACCGTTTAATCCGCTAGAAAATGAAAACTGGCGCTTGCTGCTTTTACAGCCTGTGATTGACCATATCACACAAAAATTTGCCGTGGCATTGCTAGAAGCTGAACAAACACATGTGAATGGCGAGGTTGAGGTACATCATCGACAATTATCAGAAGTCCCCAAATTGATGATGCGCGAAAGTAGCTCCATCGAAGTGAGCAAATGCATCTATCTGCGACTTGCTTATCCTGCACATAGCGGTGGGTTAGAGAAAGCTTTTATGCAATGGGCGATGGCTGACACTAGTATTGAAGCATTTTGCAAGATAAGCGAAAACCGCCATACATTCGCTCGGTTGCGATACGTTAAAGAAGATGGATTACCAGCCTTTTACTCACCTGACTTTTTGGTACGCACTCAAGAAGCGATTTATTTGGTAGAGACCAAAGCCCAACAACAAACTATCCATCCAAATGTACAGCGAAAACTCAAAGCTGCTGTTACTTGGTGTGGACGCATCAACCAATTACCAGCAAATTCACGCGATGAAAGAAATTGGCACTATGTATTGCTAGGCCAAGACATGTTTAATGATTGGCGAGGCAAAGGAGCCAGATTGCCTGAATTATTGGATTTTGCGAGAGTACGCGACTTTGCAAATAAACAAGCACAAGGAGCTTTAGCTTTTTAATTGAAAGCCGAGCAAATTTTACCCGCAGATTAAAATCATAATGCAGATTTAGGGCTTAACCTCTAGGGCATTTTTCACCGACTTCACGCCACTGACACCGCGGGCAATTTTTTCAGCACGCGCTTTTTGCTCAGCAGTCTCCACAAAACCGCTCAAAATGACTTGATTGTCTTTGGTTTCTACACTGACTTTAAAGCTGCTAAAGTTCTTTTCAATTAGATATTTAGATTTGATTTTTGCCGTGATGGCACTGTCAGCAGCGGCTTGCTTGTTTTCTGCCGTATCTATTTTCGATTTGTAGCCCGCAAACTCCTCTTCACTCAAGCGGCCATTTCGGTTGCTGTCCGCTTTGGCAAAGCCGCCTTTGGCAAAGGCTTGATCTTTGCCCGCTTCTGCCGCAGTCAGCGCGCCATCATGATTGCTATCCAACTGCTCAAATGCTTGTCCATAGGGGGTTTGTCCACGCATTTCATCCAGCGTCACTGCCTGAGCCACAGGCAGCACACTCAAGTACAACAGGCAAGAACATATCAGCTTCATTTAGGTGCTCCTTAAACGACTTCAGTGATAACAACGATTACGATGCACTCAGCTTCCAGGCCACGGTTTGACCTGCGCGCAAGGGCACCAAAACATCATCAGCAAAGGGCAATGTCTCTGGCACTGTCCACGTTTGCTTGCGCAGCGTAATCTGCGTGCGATTACGCGGCAACTGATAAAAATCCGGGCCATACAGACTGGCAAAACCTTCTAATTTATCCAACGCCCCCGCTTCTTCAAAGGCCTCGGCATACAGCTCAATGGCCGCATGGGCGGTGTACATGCCGGCACAACCACAGCTTGCTTCTTTGGCGGACTTGGCATGTGGCGCGCTATCCGTGCCAAGAAAAAACTTGCCTGAGTCTGAAATGGCAGCCTTGACCAAAGCCTGCCTATGGGTTTCACGCTTGAGCACAGGCAGACAATAGTGATGTGGCCGTATGCCCCCCGTGAACATGGCATTGCGATTCATTAATAAATGATGCGCGGTGATGGTGGCCGCCAAGGTCGCCGGACCTGCCGCCACAAACTCAGCTGCATCTTGCGTGGTGATATGCTCAAACACGACTTTTAAGCCGGGAAAATCCTTGAGCAAAGGCTGCAGATGACGCTCGATAAACACTTTTTCACGGTCAAACACATCCACATCGCCATCGGTGACTTCGCCGTGGATCAGCAGAGGCATGCCTTGTTTTTCCATCTCAGCCAAGGCCGCCGCACATTTTTGCAAGCTGGTCACCCCTGAGTCACTGTTGGTGGTGGCGCCTGCCGGATACAGCTTGACGGCTTGCACCACGCCACTGGCGCGGGCGGCTTGTATTTCATGTGCAGGGGTGTTGTCGGTTAAATACAAGGTCATCAACGGTTCAAAATCGCTCCCCGCTGGCAAGGCCGCTTTGATACGTTGATAATAGGCCACCGCTGCCGCGGTAGTGGTAACTGGCGGCCGCAGATTGGGCATCACAATGGCACGCGCAAACTGTTTGGCAGTGTCAGGTAACACGGCACGCAAGCCGTCGCCATCACGTAGATGCAGGTGCCAGTCATCTGGGCGGATGAGAGTCAGTTCAGTGGTCATTCACACTCCTTGCCGAGGGATTCTTTAGGGTCACGCATCTCAGCCTTGAGGGCCAAAGCGGCGTCATATAATTCATTTTTTTTATGGCCAGTGATGTCGGTTGCCAACGCCACGGCTTGTTTAAGCGGCAGATCTTGCAACAGTCGCTGCAATATTCTGCGCGTCTCAGCATCCAGTCCGCTCTCCACGACCGGCGGTGCCGCATGAACCAACAGCACAAACTCACCGCGTTGCTGATTAGGGTCAGCTTGCAACCAAGCATGCGCCTCTGCCAGCGGACAGGTGGTGATGGTCTCAAACGTTTTGGTTAACTCACGCGCCAAGGTCAGGCGCCGATCACCTAGCTGGCGATACAAATCTTGCACACATTCAAGAATGCGGTGCGGCGCTTCATAAAACACCAAGGTGGTGGGCCATGCTTTAAGAGCATCAAGGCGTTTGCGACGCTGCGACGGGCTGGCAGGTAAAAAGCCTTCAAAATAAAAGCCGGGCTGTGTAATCCCGGCCGCAGACAAGGCTGCAATCAAAGCGCTCACCCCTGGAATCGGCACCACCTGTATGCCCGCCTCTCGCACCGCCTGTACCACCACCGCACCAGGGTCACTGACGGCGGGGGTGCCGGCATCCGTCACCAGTGCGATAGACTCGCCTGCCAGCAGGCGTTTTATCAAACCTTGCGCAGACTGCTGCTCATTGTGTTCATGTACCGCCAGCAACGGCTTGTTGATGCCAAAGTGCCGCAAAAGGCCTATGGTGTGGCGAGTATCTTCGGCGGCAATGGCGGCAACCGATTGTAAGGTCGTCAGCGCGCGTTGCGTTATATCCCCCAAGTTGCCTATCGGGGTAGCCACTACATATAATATGCCTGTCTCGCTCATGGCAGCATTTTAAGCCATGCCAGCGTTTTCTCTAAAGACAATTGTG
>JAIXZQ010000142.1 GCA_027489475.1 Methylophilus sp. | reverse complement strand
GTACGGGCTGGCCCTTGGTGCAAAATCTAAGTGCGTTGCTAAAGTTTGAAGGCAAGCGCATGGACATCAGCGTGAAAAACGGCACCACTGTCGGCCAACACATCACCCAAGCACAGGCAGAAATTCCGCGTCTAGATGCCGACTGGCCGATACTCAATATCAAATCGCAAGTCAGCGGCACATTAGATCAAGGCATTAAGTTCGTGAACACCAGCCCGGTTAAAGAAGTCACCATGGGATTTACCGATGACCTCAAAGCCAGCGGCAACGGAGAACTCAAACTGGCCTTGCAAGTACCGCTGAACGATGTGGATGCCAGTCAGTTTCAAGGCGATTATTTGGTCAAAAATGGCCATCTGGCGGCAAACCCTCGCTTGGCCATGCCAGAAATGAGCAACATCCAAGGCCATCTAAAATTTAACGAAAAAAGCTTGCAAGCCAATGGCATACAATTGCAACTGTTTGATAATCCTGCCACCTTGTCACTCACCACGCGCCCAGATAAATCGGTGGTGATTCAAGGCAGTGGGCGCATCACCGACGCAGCTTTGCGCAAACTGGACAACAATCCGTTCACCCGCGCACTGCATGGCACCACTGACTGGAAAAGCAATATACTGGTGCAGGCACCCGATGTCAGGGTAGATATCCGCTCGCAGTTACTCGGCATGGCCATAGACTTGCCAGAGCCTGCGAAAAAGGCCGCCGATGCTGTTGGCAATCTGACCATCCGATTTAGGCAGGAGAACCATCAAGCCGATAAAATCGCTATCCATTACAATGATTGGCTGCATGCCAACCTGTTACGCAATCCAAATAGCACGCCGCCTGCCATCACAGCGGGTGAAATCAGCATCAATCAACCGCCTCGTTTTCCAGCCGCTGAGGGTATTAATCTGCGTGCAGACATGCCAAAACTCAATGTGGATGAATGGCTGGCTGCGATAAATGTGCCAGCAGGTAATGCCGGGGCAAGCACTGGGACCAATAGCGCTGCAAGTTTGCCCGCCTTGAGTTTAATTGAACTGTCCGCCGCTACATTGCGCGTGTTTGACCGACCATTGCATCAAGTCAAACTCACCATCAAGCCTGAAAATGAACGCTTGAATATGCAGATGCAAAGCCAAGAATTAGCAGGCGAAGCCAATTGGGTGGCAGGGAAACCCAGCCATTTAACCGCGCGACTCAACTATCTGCGTATTCCACGTAATATTGACCCGCAAGAAGCCGCCGCGAGCGGTGAAATCCGGCGGCTGGATCTCAGCTATCCCGAGGTGGACATCACGGCACAAGAGTTTCAGTTTGGCGACAAAGCATTGGGCAGCCTAGAGCTAAAAGCATTTAACAGTGGCGAAAACTGGGTGATACAGCGCATGGCATTAAATAATGCCGACAGTCAATTGAGTGCTGAAGGCACTTGGCGCAACTCAGTGCGCGCACCGCAAACCCAGCTCAAATTCACCCTAAACTCTAGCAACTTGGGCAAGACCTTACAGCGCTTTCAGCCCAGTGCAAGTGAGATGGTCAAAGGCGGCAATGGCAACTTGAATGGCCAGATTGGCTGGCCCGGCAGTCCGCATGAGTTTGCCGTTGAGCGCTTAGATGGCAGCTTTACCATGCAGCTTGAGAAAGGCCAGATTCTGAAAGTGCAGCCGGGTGTTGGGCGTTTGTTGGGGTTGTTGAGTTTGCAAAGTCTGCCACGTCGACTCACGTTAGATTTTCGTGATTTGTTTAGCGAAGGCTTTGCCTTTGACAAAATTTCATCGTCAGCCATGATTAAAGACGGCATTTTGCGCAGTGATGATTTTTTGATGACAGGACCTGCGGCTGAAGCCAGAATTAAAGGTGAGACCAACCTAAAAACAGAAACCCAGCGTTTGCGCGTTAAAGTGATGCCGCACATTACGGACTCGGTTTCTTTAGCCGCCTTGGCCGGTGGGCCGATTGTCGGCGTGACCGCCTTTTTAGCGCAAAAACTGCTGAAGGATCCACTCAACAAAATCAGCACCAGCGAGTATATGATTACTGGCACGTGGGATAATCCACAAGAGGGTGAAGTGGATAAAAAACCCTCGCCCGCTTCGACAAACCCAGCCAGCAAGAACTTGCGCTAATTATCATTGCCTTACCACCGTTAAAGCGATTAATGAAAGACCGCCATGTCAGATAAAAAAACCAAAAAATTAAAATCCACCGCCAGCGAAGACATCGTAAAGGTAGCCGCGGTACAAATGGCCTCTAGCCCTAACGTGTCGGCTAATTTGGTAGAAGCGAAACGTTTGATTGAACTGGCAGCCAAAGCCGGTGCGAAATTAGTGGTGTTGCCAGAATATTTTTGCATCATGGGGCTTAAGGATTTTGACAAGGTCACGCTGCGCGAAAAACCCAATGCGGGGCCTATTCAGCAGTTTTTGAGCAAGACCGCTAAAGCCTACAAACTCTGGATTGTGGCGGGCACAGTACCGCTGGAGAGCAATTACGCCAACAAAGTGCGCAACAGCTGTTTGGTGTATAACGACAAAGGTGAGCAAGTCGCGCGCTACGACAAAATCCACTTGTTTGGCTTAGACATGGGCACCGAGCATTACCATGAAGAAAACACCATAGAGCCAGGCGATACCGTGGTAACGGTAGACACGCCGTTTGGCCGCATTGGACTGTCGGTGTGCTACGACTTACGTTTTCCTGAGTTATTTCGTGCCATGGGTGAGGTCGACATGATTGTGGTACCCTCAGCCTTTACTGAG
>JAIXZQ010000229.1 GCA_027489475.1 Methylophilus sp. | reverse complement strand
GGTGGTGGCTTTTGGCTTGCGCAATATGACACACAAAGACCGTGCGCTGCAAGAGATGGTGCGCGTACTTAAACCGGGCGGCCGCTTGCTGGTATTAGAATTCTCCAAGGTCTGGCAACCGCTGGAAAAGCTCTACGATGCCTATTCGTTTAAGCTATTGCCCAAACTGGGCAAGTGGATTGCACAAGACGAACCCAGCTACCGCTATTTGACCGAAAGTATCCGCATGCACCCTGACCAAGAAACGCTTAAACAGATGATGCTAAACGCCGGCTTGGCCAAGGTCGATTATTACAACCTTACCGCCGGAGTGGTGGCCTTGCACAGAGGCGTCAAGCAATAAGTGCGGCCGATCTGCTATGTTTAAACCGTTAATTCAAACTGTGCTGCAGCATTTGATGCAGCAAAACCAATGGAGTGCGCCGCAGTTACGTCCTTACGCACACCAGACCATTGCGCTTGATTTTAAGGTGGCGCGTGCGCACCTGACCATTTTGGCCGATGGCTCTTTGGCGGTTGCCGCAGACAGTGCGGTGCCTGAGGCGACCCTGCATTTACCCCCCAGCTTGGTCATGCGGCTACTCCGCCAAGAAGCAGACGCGCACAGCTTGGTCAAAATCGAAGGTGATGCCGCCCTCGGCATGGCAGTCGGCAAACACTTGGCCACCCTGCGCTGGGATGTAGAACAAGATTTAAGCTTGCTGGTTGGGGATATGGCCGCCTATGAAATCGTCCAGTTCAGTCAGCAACAATTTTCCGCATTGCAAGCGCAAGGACGCAATCTGGCCGAGATGCTGAGCGAATACGTGCAAGAAGAACACCCTTTGGTGGCGAAAAAGCAGGCTATTAGCCAGTTCAATCAGGCGGTGGATGCCTTACGTGAAGACACTGACCGTTTGCACGCCCGCGTTGACCGACTCATGGCTCGCCTCGCGCCGACAGAAAGCCATTAAGCATGCATTGGCTCCGGTTTTTTCATATTCTTGGCGTGCTGGTATGGTACCGACTCGACCTGTTTATTCTGGGTGGTCGTGCCGGCCACGCGGTGTCAAAGCTGATTAATCTGCTGTTATTTTGGCGACAGGCGCCAACGCAACGGGCCATCCGCTTGCGGCTGGCGTTAGAGCGCTTGGGGCCGATTTTTGTCAAATTTGGCCAGATGTTGTCTACCCGCCGTGACCTCTTGCCGCCAGATGTGGCTGACGAGTTAACCAAATTGCAAGATCAAGTGCCGCCCTTCCCTTATGCGCAGGTGGAAGCCATCATCGCAGCGGCCTTTGAAGCCCCGATTACCGAGGTGTATGCCGAATTTAATGCCACGCCTGTCGCCAGCGCTTCGGTGGCACAAGTGCATTTTGCCCGCTTGCATAGCGGCGAGCAGGTGGCAGTGAAAGTGCTGCGGCCGGGCATTGCTGAGATTATCCATCGCGACATTGCACTGTTACGCACATTGGCTTGGTGGGTCAAACTGCTCTCTAGCGAAGGCAAACGTCTGAAGCCAGATGAGATTGTGGACGAATTTGCCCGCCATACCGAGCATGAGCTAGACCTCACCCTAGAGGCTGCCCAATGCGCACAGTTGGGCCGTAACTTTAGTGACCGCAGCCTGCTGGTGCCCACCATCTATTGGGACTATTCACGCAGCCATGTCATGACCATGCAGCGCATGTTTGGCGTCCCGGTGCGTCAAACAGCTGAACTGCGGGCGCAGGGCATAGACCTGACAAAACTGGCGCATGACGGCGTTGAAGTATTTTTTACCCAAGTATTCAGAGATGGTTTTTTTCATGCCGACATGCATCCGGGCAACATTCAAGTGGTGACGCAAGGGCCGGACAAAGGCAAATTTATTGCGTTAGACTTTGGCATCATGGGCAGCCTGACGCCCACCGACCAATACTATCTGGCACGCAATTTTCTGGCCTTTTTTAACCGCGATTATCGTGATGTGGCGGTGGCCCATATTGAGTCTGGTTGGGTGCCGGCGGACACCAGTGTAGAGGCCTTGGAAACCGCAGTACGGGCCATCTGCGAGCCGATTTTTGAAAAGCCACTCAAGGATATTTCGTTTGGCCGCACCTTGTTGAGCCTGTTTCAGATGTCGCGGCGCTTTGGCGTCAATATTCAGCCGCAGCTCATCATGTTACAAAAAACATTGCTCAACATTGAAGGTTTGGGGCGCGAGCTCGACCCCAATATCGATCTTTGGCACAGCGCCAAACCCTTTTTAAAACGCTGGATGAGTGAACAGATTGGCTGGCGCAGTTTGCTCAAATCCGCCAAGCGTGAACTGCCCTATATGTTAAAACATGCGGCAGAAATGCCCCGCCTGCTTGAGCAATATCTGCGCAATCAAGGCGATCTGTCTAAACAACAGCAACGTATGGACGCCCTGTTACAAGTGCAGCAGCAACAACGTCGCTGGCAAAATTGGATGCTGGCGATTATGATAGTGTTGATTGTCGCGCAAGCCGTCACCCTTAGCCAGCTGTGGGGCTGGTTTTAAACAGGCGACTGTCATACTGCACATGGTGCTTGCGTCCACCGCCAGACATTCTTTTCTGCCCCGTAAAGGAGATTGCATGATGACTCATTTAACTCGCTCCCCCCTAATGACTATATGGCCCGGACGCAACACCTGGATGGTACTGGCCTGCTTATTACTCCCATTCGCGGCCCATGCCGCCGACCTCAGCGGGTTGTGGCAAACCACAGATGACAAAACCGGCAAACCCCGCTCATTGGTGCGACTCGTCGACAATGGCGGGGAATACAGTGCCATCGTCGAAAAAGGGCTGCTCGCGACCGACACGGGCGATGCCGTTTGTGATAAATGTACCGACGAGCGCAAAGGACAAAAAATCATAGGCATGACCATCGCCAAACACCTGAAAAAATCCGCCAATGCCAATGTGTATGACAATGGCGAGATTCTCGACCCGGACAATGGCAAAATTTATAAATGCAAGATGACCTTGGCCGCCAGCGGCAATGAGCTTGAAGTCCGTGGCTTTATCGGTATTTCACTGCTGGGCCGTTCGCAGACATGGAAGCGGGTGGAGTAAGCCGGAGAGGGATTCAACAGGCCTGTTATTCAGGCCTTTTTTATTGCGCACGCAGCGAACAAGCTGATGAAAAGCGTACAACTTGTTTTAAAATCAGGCTTTTGCAAAAAATGACAAAGGACGCGCGCCCGTGCTGATTTGGTTTGTAGTTGCTTACCTGCTGGTGTCTATCGCCATTGGTCTGTTGGCCGCCCGCAATGTGCATAGCACCAAAGACTATGCGGTCGCTGGGCGCCACTTGCCGTTACCGGTGGTGACCGCCACCGTCTTTGCCACTTGGTTTGGCGCTGAGGCGGTGTTTGGCGTGTCGGCCACTTTTGTGCGCGAGGGCCTGACTGGCGTGGCCGCCGACCCGTTTGGCTCTAGCATGTGTTTAATGTTGGCGGGCCTGTTTTTCTCCAGCCGTCTCTACAAGCTGAACCTACTCACGCTGGGTGATTTTTACCGCATGCGCTATAACCGCACGGTCGAAGTGCTGACCAGTCTGGCCATCGTTATCTCTTATATGGGCTGGGTGGCGGCGCAAATCAAAGCCTTGGGGCTGATTTTCAACCTGATCAGTGATGGCGCGATTTCAGAGCCCACTGGCATGATCGTCGGCACCCTAATTGTCCTCACTTATACCACCTTGGGCGGCATGTTATCGGTGGCGGTGCTCGACTTTGTGCAGATGATTGTGGTGATTGGCGGCTTGTTGT
>JAIXZQ010000323.1 GCA_027489475.1 Methylophilus sp. | reverse complement strand
TGCGAAGCCAAGCGCCAATATGACCTGCATATTCATACGCTCAGCGAGGCACAACAGCAGCAATGCCAGCAACAGTTGGCTATTTGCGAAGGCTCAGACTGGTTTTGGTGGTTTGGCGATTACAACAGTGCGCAGAGTGTGCAGAGTTTTGACCAGCTCTACCGCCTCAATTTAAGTAATCTCTATCACCTGCTGGGCTTATCGCCGCCTGCTCAGCTGTCATAGCCTATCAGCCTAGGCGGTGGACATGCTGAAAATGCGGGCACCATGCGTCGTGGTCAGAGCTAAGGCAGGCTAATCAAGTATTAAACACCGCTTGACCACCGTTATGCTGCCACCCATTGATACACAAATTTAGAGCTAGAAACAAACCATGAATGCCACAAGACAAGCCGGTGTGCTGATGCACATCACCTCGCTCCCAGACGGGACCCTTGGCCCAGAGGCTTACCGCTTTGTGGATTTGTTGGCACATATGGGGGTGAGCGTCTGGCAAACCTTGCCAGTCAATCAGCCACATGGTGACCAATCGCCGTATCAAAGTGTGTCTGCGCATGCTGGGCACCCCGGCATGATTAGTAGTCAGTTGTTGCAACAACAGGGGTGGTGTACCGCCAGTGAAACCCTGCTACCGCTGGGTCCTTTGTTGGCGCGGGTGATGGCTGCGGTCAAGCAGGCATCGATGAAGCCGACGCCAGTCAATCACACGCTGGCCAGCCCGCAAAAAACCACATCTGGCCGGTTAAGTTGGGCTGGCTTTGCCCGCTTTTGTATGCAAGAGCAGGCCTGGTTAGAAGATTTTGCGCTGTTTATCCGCTTGCGCGAGCACCACGGCCAGCAATGCTGGCAAGACTGGCCGAGCGCATACCGCTTGCATGACACCATGGCGCTGCAAGCCTTTAGCAGTGCTCATGCTGAGGCCTTGACTTTAATCAAGTTTACCCAATACGTATTTTTTAGTCAGTGGACGCAACTGAAAGACTACGCGCAAGCGCATGGCGTGGCTTTGTTTGGCGATATTCCGATTTTTGTTGCCTATGACAGCGCCGATGTCTGGGCCCATCCCGGCTATTTCAAACTGGATACGCAGTTAAATCTGACAGTGGTCGCAGGGGTGCCGCCACATTACTTCTCTGAGACCGGTCAACGCTGGGGCAACCCGCATTATGACTGGGCGCAGATGCAGGCCGATGGCTTTGCCTGGTGGCTGAGCCGCATTGAAACCCAGGCCAGACTGTTTGATATTCTGCGTATAGACCATTTTCGTGGCCTGCAGGCAGCCTGGGAGATTCCAGCCACATCGCCCACCGCAATAGACGGTCAATGGGCTGAAGCACCCGGAGACGCTTTGTTGCAAGCCATCACGCAACGGTTTCCACAGCTTGCGCTGGTGGCTGAGGATTTGGGCATTATTACGCCCGAAGTCGATGCGTTACGTTTTGTCTATGACTTGCCCGGAATGAAGATTTTGCAATTTGCATTTGGCGGCGATGACAACAATCCTTACTTGCCAGCGCAGATAGACGAAAACAGTGTGGCCTATACCGGCACCCATGATAACGATACCACCTTGGGTTGGTATCGCGCGGCGCCTGCGCATGTGCGTGACCATGTGCAGCGTTTTTTAGGCCAATCGGAGCCAGACATGCCACAGGCCTTAATCGCGCTGACCTTGCAGACGCAGGCGCGCTTAGCCATTGTGCCGGTGCAAGATATTTTAGGGCTAGGCAGTGAAGCCCGCATGAACACCCCGGGCACCACAGAAGGCAATTGGGCTTGGCGTATGCACGCCGATGATTGGCAGTCAGAGGGCTGGCAGCAGTTTGCCCAGCAGGTGGCTGAAAGTGGACGTCGACATGGCTAAGCCTGCGGTGCGTATAGGCATGGATGTGGGCGGCACCAATCTGCGCATTGGGGTGTTTAGAGGCCTGCATCTTCTAGACGAAGTGCGCTTTCAGGCCAATTACGCGTTGCTGTGTCAGCAACTGCCGCCGGCACAAGCTTGGCAGGCTATTTTACAAATCACAGCGGAGGCCTTGCAGCCGTTCATGCAGCGCTATCAAGTGTTGTCCGTTGGCGTGGGGTTTCCTGGCTTTATCGATCCACAGACCGGGGTGCTGGCACGCTCTCCCAACTTACCGGGGTTGTGTGACCTATCCTTGGGCCGAGACCTCAGTGCCTTGTTGGGTTTGCCCGTGCGGGTAGAAAATGATGCCAATGCGGCGGCCTATGGTGAATATCAACTGCGCGGCGCGCCAGCAGGCGGGCTACTGTATTTGGGCTTGGGGACTGGGCTGGGGGCGGGCTTGGTGGTGCATGGACAGCCTTGGACGGGGCAACATGGCTATGCATTAGAAGCTGGCCATCTCATTGTGGTGCCGCAAGGGCGACTGTGTGGTTGTGGCAACCGTGGGTGCGTGGAGCAATATGCCTCTGCCACTGGCCTCAGCCGTGGCTATGCCGAGCGCACGGCCGCTGCGGGAAACACACTCTCAGACCAAACGCTGACGGCACACCAGATTGCCGCACGCGCGCAGGCAGGGGATGTGCATGCACAAGCCGTCTATGCCGAAGCAGGCACGCAACTGGCCAATGCTTTGGCCAGCATTCTCAAGATTATCGATGTCGGT
>JAIXZQ010000258.1 GCA_027489475.1 Methylophilus sp. | reverse complement strand
GGGCTGCATTTATCCGTGTCGGCAGCCGTTGGCTTTATTGCCCTGGCGGGGATTTCGGTACAAAACGGCGTCATCATGCTAGAGCAGATTAAACACTTGCTGCGCGAGGGGGTGAGCCAGCGCGACGCGGTGATTGAGGGCGCAGTGGCGAGACTGCGGCCGATTTTGATGACAGCATTGATGGCGGGGCTGGGGTTGATGCCGGCGGCACTGTCGCATGGCATAGGCTCAGAAACGCAACGGCCATTTGCGGTGGTCATTGTCGGCGGCTTAATTACCGCCACGCTCTTTACCCTGCTGCTGTTGCCACTACTCTATCCGCTGTTTTCTGATGTGCGTCGGCCGCGTTGACCGCGCACCAAAGGGGTAGGGTTTGAGGCCTTGGCTGCCTATTGGCTGTCATCAGCCACTGGTGGTTGTATGCAACCCATCTGGCCCTGGGCTAAAAGTGATGCTTACAATTCACCCTTTATAATCAATGACTTGTGATGCGTTGTGATGCGTGTAGATTTGGTATGAATCGTGCATTCATTTTAGATGGTGACTTTTTGCAAACAAAGCCACTGTCGTAATCTCCAAAACGATAAGCGTAAGCAACCTTTGAATATGCAGCTTTCTCGTTGCTTTTCCCAAGTTGTCTCCCCAGGTGCTTAGGCCCTGGGCTTTTTTTTGCCCAGCAAAAGATAAGCGGTGCGTGTTATGTTCGTGCACATAAAAACTGTCACTGTGAACGTCAAGCCACCATCAGAGTGTTTTGAAAAACTGAATGCTTAATTCAGTAAACAGGTGGGATAAAAAATTCCACCTGTTATTCTTTTGGTATTAGTGATCCGTCTTGCGGTGAGTCTGGTTGTATCCAATGGCTGGATCATTGGATTTCAACAACCGAATGTACTCACTTTCCATTCGTGCAATCTCGTCCTTGTCGGTCGATTCAAATAGAATTTCCTTACGTAGGGTGAAATCAATCAATTGCTGCTTGGTGAAATCCTGTTCTACCAGATGGTCAGACCAAGAGCCGAAATAGCGCAGGGAATGCCCTGAGCCACCGACATCCTTGCCAACATAAATCTTCCCATTGGGAAATGTTAGTTTGTAGACCACATAGTTGAAATGCATTGATCGTCTTTTTTAAATCAAAAATATTATTAATTATTATCTAATATCTTTAGCGAGTTAATTCTTTAAAACATAACTAAAAAAGGATGTTATGGTATGGAAAGCGCGAGTCATACTTCGACTCCTGTCGCTAATGGAGAATATTCGTCTGCGAAAAACGTTTCTGTATAAGTGGCGTTAAATTACGCTTACAGTTGAGTTCTCCAAGTAGAAATCAACACGCGCTGACAGTGGCTAGTTATGAACGTGCGCGTTTTTCTGCTTGCAGTAGATTTTTAGGCAATTGAAACACCACGTTTTCTACCACCCCTTGCAGTTCGGTCACTTCGGCGGCGCCCAATGTTTTGAGGGTGGCAATGACTTCTTGCACCAGCACTTCAGGCGCTGAGGCGCCCGCGGAGATGCCGATTTTGCGTTTGCCAGTCAGCCACGCCGCTTGCAGGTGGCTGGCGTTATCCACCATATAGGCCTCTACCCCCTGATGTTGCGCGACTTCGCGCAGACGGTTGGAGTTAGAGCTGTTGGGCGAGCCGACAATAATCACTAAGTCACAGTCTTTGGCCATCAATTTGACAGCATCTTGCCGGTTTTGCGTGGCATAGCAAATATCATCGCTTTTGGGCGCACGGATGGCGGGAAAGCGGTTTTTCAGTGCTTGGATGACATGAGTGGCATCATCCACCGACAACGTGGTTTGCGTGACATACGCCAGTTTTTCTGGGTCGGCCACCTGCAAGGCCAGCACATCTTCGGGCGTTTCTACCAGATGCATCCCGGCTTCTGATTGCCCCATGGTGCCTTCAACTTCTGGGTGTCCTTTGTGGCCTATCATGATGATTTCCATACCGTCTTTGCGCATTTTGGCGACTTCGATGTGCACTTTGGTCACCAGCGGGCAAGTGGCATCAAACGCCGTTAGGCCCCGCGCTTCTGCTTCAGCACGCACGGCTTTTGACACGCCATGCGCGCTAAAAATAACGATGCTGCCGGACGGGATTTTTTCCAGCTCGTCGACAAAAATTGCCCCTTTTTCACGCAGTTGATTGACGACAAACTTGTTGTGGACGACTTCGTTACGCACATAAATCGGCGCGCCAAATTTTTCGAGTGCCTGTTCGACGATGATGATGGCGCGATCTACCCCGGCGCAAAAGCCGCGCGGGTTGGCAAGAACGATGTTGGCTGTGGTGTGTGTTTGCATATCGGTTCCGTCATGCGAGGGTTATGCGCCTGCGCGGTGAAGCACAAGGTGAGGCAGGCATCAGGTATAATCAGCGCTTTTGTTGCTTAAATCCGCGTTTGCGATAACGCTTTGCCTATGAAAAATACTGCTACCTTGTTGATCACCTGCCCGGACACCAAAGGCATCGTGGCGGCGATTGCGCAATTTCTGTATGAGCACAATGCCAATATTTTACACGCAGACCAGCATCAGGATGCAGAAAATAATCTGTTTCTGATGCGCGTGGAGTGGGACTTGAGCAACTTTAATGTCGCCGTCGCCGACTTTGCGCAGGCGTTTACCCCGGTCGCGCAACGCTTTGACATGCGCTGGCAGCTCAAACTCTCCGAGCAAAAAACCCGCATGGCCATCATGGTGTCGCAATATGATCATTGTCTGGTCGATTTGCTGCACAGACACCACAGTGGTGAGTTGGCGTGTGAGATTCCTCTGATTATCAGCAATCATCGCGACACCGAAAAACTGGCGGCCTTTTATGGCATTCCGTTTCATTATCTGCCAGTGACCAAAGACACCAAGGCGGCCGTTGAGGCACAACAGTTTGCCCTGTTTGACCAGCATGGCATAGACCTCATCGTGCTGGCGCGCTACATGCAGATTTTGTCACCGGCGTTTGTGGCGCGCTATCCGCAGCAGATTATCAATATTCACCACTCTTTTTTACCGGCCTTTATCGGCGCGCGGCCTTACCACAGAGCGTTTGAGCGCGGGGTGAAACTGATAGGGGCGACCAGCCACTATGTGACTGAAGTGTTGGATGAAGGCCCGATTATCGAGCAGGATTTGGCGCGTATCTCACACCGCGATCAGGTGGAAGATTTGATTCAAAAAGGCCGCGATTTAGAGCGTGTGGTGCTATCTAAAGCGGTACGCTGGCATATTGAACACCGTATTTTGCTCTATGCGAACAAGACAGTGATTTTTGACTAAGCGATTTGTCATTGCGCCCATAAAAAAACCGAAGCGGCATGCTTCGGTTTTTTTGTGTCTGCACAACACGAGCGCTTATGCAGGTAGTACGCGCTCCAATTTAAACAGATCGGCGGTGGTTTCACGCGCACGAATCACATGCACCTGTTCGCCATCCACCAGCACTTCGGCTGCCCGCGGGCGGGTATTGTAGTTGCTGGCCATACTCATGCCGTAGGCACCTGCTGAATGAATTGCCAGATAATCGCCCTCAGCAATCGTCAGTGTGCGGTCATGACCGAGAAAATCACCGCTTTCGCACACCGGGCCAACCACTTCATACACTTGCGGCGCTTCATTGGAGGGTGCAATCGCAGTAATGCGATGGTAGGCGTCATACAAGGCGGGCCGCATCAAGTCGTTCATGGCGGCATCGACGATGGCAAAGTTTTTTGTTTCGCCCGGCTTTAAATATTCCACCTTGGTCAATAATAGCCCGGCATTGCCCACCAAGGCGCGTCCTGGTTCAAACAGGACTTTGACTGCACGTCCGGCCAATTTCTGCAAAATCGCCTGCGTATACACGGCAAAATCTGGCGGTGTTTCGTCGCTGTAAGTGATGCCCACGCCGCCACCCACGTCGATATGCTGGATGCTGATGCCATGCGTCGCCAGCGCATCTACTAAGCCCAACACACGGTCGAGCGCATCAAGAAATGGCGACAGCTCGGTGATTTGTGAGCCGATATGGCAATCCACGCCATGCACTTCAATATTCGGGAGTGCCGCGGCCCGTTGATACAAGGCCAGCGCATCTTCAAACGCGACGCCAAACTTGTTGTTTTTTAAGCCGGTGGAGATATAAGGATGGGTTTTGGCATCCACATTGGGGTTGACGCGCAAGGACACCGGCGCCTGCTTGCCCAGTCGAGCAGCCACTTGCTGAATGCGCTCCAGCTCATTGATGGACTCGACATTAAAGCAAAAAATGCCTGCTTCGAGGGCCGCTTCAATCTCACGGTGTGATTTGCCAACGCCAGAAAAGACCACTTTGGCGGGATCTCCCCCAGCGGCGATAACACGCGCCAGTTCACCGCCCGAAACGATATCAAAGCCTGCACCCAATCGGGCAAACAGATTGAGGATGGCAAGGCTGGGGTTGGCTTTGACGGCAAAGCAGACCAAATGGTCATGCCCCTGTAAGCCGGCAGAAAACTGCGTAAATGCCTGCGTCAGTGCGGCGCGAGAATATACATAGGTGGGTGTGTCATGGCGCTGTGCAATATCACGCAACGCGACATGTTCGGCATAAAGGTTGCCATCTTGAAATGAAAAAGCGGTCACGATGCAGGCTTGTCCTGAGTGGGTTGGGGATATTGGCGTTCAGGAATGTATAACGGGCCTTTGAGACCACAAGCACTGAGCTGTGCCAGCATTAAGGCCAATGCGAGGCAACGTGTCCAGCAGCGCAACATGATAGCCATCCCCATACAGTTAAAACCGCGATTTTACCATTAAACCTTAGGCTGTCAGCGCGGCGTCGAAATCAGGCTGTGTAATGGTGATGGTGGGTTCCATGTCTGCTATGCAAAGTCTGCAAAGCCTGACCTGCACCCATCTCATACGCAAAGGCTAACCGTTTGTCGGCAGTTTGCCACCGTTGGTCGGCGCAGACTGGACAATGACAGGGCAATGTTTGCATGATAAAGCCAGTCAAAAAGGGAGCCAGACATGCAACGCACATTTCACGCCGGGTTCAGTCTGATAGAAGTCATGGTGGTGGTCGCCATTATTGGGCTGTTGGCCAGTATTGCCATTCCAGGCTATCAAGATTATGTCAAAACCGGTAACGCCGCCGAAGCCCCGGCCAATTTGGCCAATTGCCGTGTGCAGGCCGAGCAGTTTTATCAGGATAACTTTACCTATGTGGGCTTTGTATGCACGCCCAGTGATGCCCGTTATTTTGACTATGCAGTGCAAGACCAAACTGCCACCACCTATACCCTGACCGCCACGGGCAAGGGCAGCATGTCTAATTTTTCTTTCTCGGTGAATCAAGATAACCAAAAGTCATCGGTATTTGATGGCACCTCAGGCGCCAGTTGCTGGCTGACTTCTTCTACTGGGAACTGCTAATGCGCATGCGCGGCTTTTCATTGATTGAGGTCATGGTCACGCTGGCGGTGCTGGTCGCCTTAGGCACCTTGGCAGTCCCTGCGTTTCAATCCGCCATCGGCAATGCGCAAATTCGCACGGTTGCCGAGTCGATTCGCAATGGCTTGCAGTTGGCGCGCAATGAAGCCATCAAACGTAATAGCCGCGTGCGTTTTGTATTGCAAACCGATGGCAGCTGGCAGATAGGCT
Source organism: Methylophilus sp. (assembly GCA_027489475.1). GTDB lineage: Bacteria > Pseudomonadota > Gammaproteobacteria > Burkholderiales > Methylophilaceae > Methylophilus. Next base: position 890 of record JAIXZQ010000258.1, on the reverse strand, counting down.
GTGTCACAGTCACCAGCAGTTGCCCTGCTACGCTCACGCAAAAAAGTGCGGTTGAAGGTTCATCAAGTCAGACAGTCATCAGTGCAGACAATAATACGGCGGTGTTTAGCGGCTTTGGTACCCGCGACCCCGCCGCGGCCTCAGCATTGACCGTGGTCACCATCAGCAATACACAAATGTCCGCCGCCGATATGCGCACCTTGCGCGTACAGCTGGCTGCGGGTGGCAATGTCAAAGTGTGTGACCCCAGCGTGACCACCAGTGGAGATACACGCGCATGTTAAATCGTCATTTTTCTAAGCACCCTCGTAGCGCCCCAAAGCAGCGTGGGTCGGTGTTGATTGAATCTATGGTTGCGCTGGTGCTGTTTAGCATGGGGGTGCTGGCTTTGGTCGGCTTGCAAAGCGCTATGGTTAAAAACAGTAGCGACAACCGCTACCGCGCCGAAGCACAACTGATTGCGCAAACCCATCTCGCCAATTTAATGGCCTATGGCGGCGATGCAACGAGTTATGTCGCGCAAGTCGATCGTCAACGCATTAGCAGCCAATTACCCAATGGCCAACTGACGTTTTCTGCCATTACCAACAGCATGATTACCGTCAGCGTCAGCTGGAAAGTGCCGGGTGGGAGCCGTCACCAGGTCAATGCCTCGAGTTATCTTTTTGATGTGATGCCATGATGCGCGAACACAGCCTTTTACAACGTCAACGCGGGGTCAGCTTGGTCGAGCTGCTGGTCGGCTTGGTCATCGGGTTGGTAGCCACGTTGGCGATTAGCAATTTATTCAGCAACTTTGAGGCGCGCAAACGGATAATCGCGGGGGGCGCCGATGCCCAGTCTAACGGTGTACTGGCTTTGTATTACATTCAGCGCGATGCACAAAACGC
>JAIXZQ010000077.1 GCA_027489475.1 Methylophilus sp. | reverse complement strand
TTGACGGGAGAATGTCCTCGTGTATGCTCTTACGCGGCGTCGATGCTGACCGCATAACGGCATCAATACCTGCACATACTGTGCCAACAGCGATTTCAACGCCGCAGTGACTAGGACTCTGGATTGACCACTGGCCGCTGCTTGGCAGTGGCCGCTGGCTTACGAGGTCGGCCATGTACCCGACGGGCAGGATGGTGCAAGTAGGTGGCCAACTCATTAAGCGCCAATTGATAGACCTCGCGTTTAAATTCAATCACGTCTTCAAGCGGCACCCAATAATCGCTCCAACGCCAAGCGTCAAACTCAGGGTGCTCACTGGCTCTCAGCGAAACATCGGTATCGCGGCCAACTAAACGCAACAAAAACCAAATTTGTTTTTGTCCTTTATAGCTGCCACGCCATTCACGTTTAATCCAGCTGGTCGGCACATCGTAGCGCAACCAATCTCGGGTACGGCCCAAAATTTTGACGTGCTCAGGCTTGAGGCCCACCTCTTCCATCAGCTCACGATACATGGCTTGTTCCGGCGTTTCACCATATTTGATGCCGCCTTGTGGGAACTGCCATGCATGCTCCCTGATACGCTTGCCCCAAAATACCTGATTGTGCGCATTACACAACACAATGCCGACGTTAGGACGGTATCCATCACGATCTAACATAACAAACTGCCTTAAATATTTATGTCGATTTTTTCACACTTTGCACTTTATTGAAAGGACAACCCGCAGGCGGTCATGTGCCGAAGGCGGGCGTCTTTGGCATGTGATTGATACAATAGCGTGTGGGACTCTAGCGTGATGCCCGCGCCTACAGGCGTAGCGGGTGTGCGACGATTGAGCCCCCTGTCAACCTTAAGCCGCCGGAGGCGTTTGAAGCACATGATTTATTTTTGTCGCAGCCTAATGTCATCGCGCCCGCTTGAGTGGTGGTGTTGCCTGCTGATAAGTCTTACCCCTGCCATCGCCTTGGCCGACAGTGTGGCCTATCTCACCAATCAAGGCAGCGACAGTGTCTCGGTACTCAATGTACAGACTCGGCAAATCACCCACACCCTAGCCGTTGGCAAAGCGCCAGTCGGGGTTGCAATCGCCCGACAACAAGGACGGGTGTATATCAGCAATGCCAATGGCCAGTCTATTTCAGTGATAGACAGCAGCAAACAAAAAACCATCCACGAATTTAGTGTGCCCATACAGCCTGTGGGCATCGCGCTCAGCCGCGACGAGCGCATTTTGTTTGTCGCCGATTGGGGCGGTGAGCAAGTGCTGGCGATAGACACCGCCGCGCCTGACAAACAACGCAGTTTTAAAGCCGGTAAAACACCCTCAGGCTTGTTAGTGAGTGCTGACGGCAAAAAACTGTTTATTGCCAACCGTGACAGCAATGATGTGACGGTGGTGGATACCCGTAGCTTAAAAACCCTAGCCACCGTTCCAGTCGGGCTGCATCCGTTTGCGCTCACGCTCAGCCCTGACGGCCGTACCGTGTTGGTGGTCAATGTGGTTAGCAACAGCTTAACCTTGTTAGAGGTAGACAGTTACCACAGTCGCACAGTCAAAACCGGGCAACACCCTTATGGCGTTGCGGTGAGCCCGGACGGTAGACGTGCATTCGTCAGTAACAACCACGCTGAAAGCGTCTCGGTGATTGATTTAATGAGTGGAGAAACCGTCAAGACCTTGGCGGTGGGCGAGTTTCCTGAGGGCATTGATTACGACCCGGCCAGCCAGCAAGTCGTGGTGGCCAATTGGGGCTCAGACACCCTCTCTATCATAGACGCGCAACGCCTGACCGTGACGCATACGGTTAACAGTCCCCGCTTGTGTCGCGGATTTGGCAAATTTATCTTGGAGCGCCCTTGATACTTGTCTTGCAACACCCCATTTGCCGCCTTTTTTTCCTAAGCAAGCGCATGAAGCTGTCGCCAGACGCGCAATTTTTAGGTAAAGTCACGGCTTGTTTTTTGAACGCATACTGGTTCACCGCAACGAACTCAGCCCTGCTTCGCCTCACACTGAGGACATCCTCTTATAAAGCCCATCAATTTCAGGAGAAATGACATGAAAAAAATTCTTGGCATCCTTGCAGTTTCTTTGTTGCCGCTGATTCCACTGACCGCCGCGGCGCACGGCGCAGCCGCGTTACGTTTTGAAAAAACCGTCACCATCAAAGCTGCCCCAGCAAAAGTATGGGCCTTGCTCAAAGATTTTGGCAATGTTCAAGCCTGGCATGCTGGTGTTGACAGCACCAGTGTTGAACAGAAAAAAGATGAAAACGGTGATGAAGCCACCTACCGCACCGTTAAATTAAAAAATGGCGGTGTCATGTACGAAAAATTGCGTTCTATTGATGACGCCGGCATGCGCCTGAAATACGAGTACATTCTCGACAAGAGCACACTGCAATTGGCTAACTTTTATCCGACTGTAACCGTGACCGCCAGCGGCAGCGATACCGTAGTGACGATTAAGGGCAGCTATACCCGCGCTGACTCATCCAATATCCCTAAACCTGAGCAAAATGACGATGCCGCCACCAAGGCCGTAAACGAGTTTTTTGACCCTGGTCTGGAAAGCTTGAAAAAGGTGGCCGAATCGGGAAAGTAATTAGCCAGGGCGCTGGAAAAAAAGCACAAGGCAACAGTAAACCCTGGTGGAAATTCTGGTAAACGACTGCGATTGGCGTCGTCGCCGCTAAAAACGTTTTTGCAAACGCAGTGATTGGTCAAAAGCCAACCGCTGTCTGACATCAAAGGGATTGTGTACCACACAATCCCTTTTTTGCATTTGTGGGCAGCACCCTCCTTTGCGCAGAACATCTACATAACCTCGGTATGATTGAGTGACACAGTTTGCCAGTTGGCTGGCTGACCAAAAACAGCACCCTTGCATGCAAAGCTGGTCCATGGCTGCCCATTTGCGTCAACTGTCAGCGTTGTTGCCAGACGATACGACCCAACAAAGCAATTGCATGAATAGAGGCATAAAAACCGTTTAATTCATATTTTTCATGCACTTATCGATATAAAAAATGAGCTGGCACAGCTGTTGC
>JAIXZQ010000361.1 GCA_027489475.1 Methylophilus sp. | reverse complement strand
GCATTGACCCGAAAACGCGCCAAATCTGGGATTTCAAAAGAGAAATCCACTTCTAGGGTTTCTTCATAATGTTTGCGCTGGCTGTCGTTCATGATGTCATACAGCATGCGGTGTACTTCGGTATGTTCCATGGCTGGCAAATTGATTTTGCGCACGTCACCATGCACCCGTATCATCGGTGGCAAGCCGGAAGACAAATGCAAGTCCGAGGCCTTGTTTTTGACCGAAAAGGCCAATAAATCTGAAATATCCACAATGGTCTCCAGCGATTATTTATATAATGTTATTGTTTTCAACGATCAACTGCGCAAAAGCGCGATCGCCTAGGATGTTATTTAATGCTTAAGCTCACGTTTATTGTTGCCACTCTGCGACTACCCTCTCATGACCCGCTTTGATACACCGATCGCCCAACTCCATGCCGAGATTGCTGCCGCCAAAGCACGCTTTCATGCCGCGCAACCGGTCACGCTGTGTGCGGTCAGCAAAACCCAGCCCGCTGCCGTACTGCGCGAGGCCTATGCGGCAGGCCAGCGCGACTTTGGCGAAAATTATCTGCAAGAGGCATTGCAAAAACAAGCCGAATTGCAGGACTGCGCCATAGCATGGCATTTTATCGGGCCGATTCAAAGTAATAAAACACAGCCCATTGCCCAGCATTTCGATTGGGTCCATTCAGTAGACCGCCTGAAAATTGCACAACGCTTATCAGACGCGCGTCCAGACAGTCTGCCAGCACTGAACATTTGCCTGCAAGTGAACATCAGCCATGAGCAAAGCAAAAGTGGTGCCAGTGAAGCCGAGTTGCTGACGCTGGCCTTACAGATCAGTCAGTTGCCGCGCTTGCATCTGCGCGGCTTAATGGCGATTCCGGCGCCTTGCAGCGAATTTGCTGCGCAACGTGACCAATTTCGGCAGGTACGTGCATTGTTTGATCAGTTAAATGGCCAAGGACTGGCACTGGACACCTTGTCTATGGGCATGAGCGGTGACTTTGCCGCCGCCATTGCCGAAGGCGCGACCCTGATTCGGGTAGGCACTGCATTGTTTGGTGCGCGCCCAGCCAAATCCCCTGCCCCGACGTCTTTATAAGGAATCTCTCCACCATGCAAGCAAACACCTCCCCGCGCATCGTCTTTATCGGCGGCGGCAATATGGCCCAGGCCTTGATGATAGGCTTGCAACAGCGCGGCTTTGCCATGTCGCAGATTACCGTCATTGACCCCGACACTGATAAACATACCACGCTGCAGGCACGTTTAGGCGTGCAAACTGAATCACAGCTCAATGCTGCGGTCGCCTCGGCCGAGGCCATTGTGTTGGCGGTTAAACCACAACATTTGGCGGCCGTGGCGCAAGCACTGGCGCCACATCTGCAACAGCAACTGGTGCTGTCGGTGGCGGCGGGCATCCGCACGCAGGACTTGTCACGCTGGCTGGGGGGCTACGGCAATATCATACGCACCATGCCTAACACCCCGGCGCAGATTCAAGCAGGTATTACCGGTGCCTATGCCTTACCAGCGGTGACCGCTGCGCAACGCGCACTGGCAGATCAGTTGTTACTGGCGGCGGGCGAGGTGGTTTGGTTTGACACAGAATCGCAACTCGACGCGGTGACCGCGATTTCTGGCAGTGGCCCAGCCTATGTTTTTTTAATGATAGAAGCGCTCACCGCCGCGGGCGTGGCCTTGGGGCTGAGCGAAGCTCAATCCCAGCAACTGAGTCTGGCCACCTTTAAAGGGGCGAGTTTATTGGCGGCAGGCAGTGACACCCCAGTAGCCACCTTACGTGAGCAAGTGACCTCTAAAGGCGGTACCACCGAACAAGGGCTGTTGAGTATGCGTGCGCATGATATTCATGGCATGATGCGTGAGGCCGCCCAAAGTGCGGCTTTACGCGCCAAAGAACTGGGCGACCAATTAGGAGCACAAGCATGATGCTGCAACAAATGACGAGCTTTTTACTGAATACCGCACTGGGGATACTGACTTTTTTATTGGTGTTGCGCTTTTTAATGCAATGGACACGCACCGCCTTTCAAAATCCTTTGGGACAAATGACCGTGGCGCTGACTGATTTTATGGTGAAACCAGCACGGCGAGTCATTAAGCCAGTCAAGCAATGGGACATGGCCACCCTACTCTTGGCTTGGCTGGCGCAACTATTGTTAGTTGCCCTGTTGGCCAGTTTGGCAGGCGCCCATATCGCGCCGGTATGGTGGGCTTGGCAGGCCATATTAGGCGTGCTTGGGCAGGTCGTCGATGTGTTTTTTTATGCGATTTTGCTGATGGCGATTTTAAGCTGGGTAAACCCGTATAGTCCAATCTTTGGCGTGCTCAACCAACTCTCCGCGCCACTATTAACGCCTTTGCGTCGCGCTTTACCCGCCATTCAAGGCTTTGATTTTTCTGCACTGGTGGCGCTGGTGTTGTTGCAAATGGTGAGCCATATTATCTTGCCTAGCCTGCAGCTAGGCGTGTTGTAAGCTTGTGGCATTGTTGAACGGATTCACCAAGGGCGGCTAAAATTCGCCATTGGTCGTTTAACTCGCAGACCCATCGGCTGAGCGTCAGCTAAATCCAGACGATATCAAACTCTTCGCGGCCGTATTGGGTATCCGGGTGCAAGGACAGCGGCTTTTGAATAAAATCAGACAGGTTGGCGAGGCTTTGTGACTCTTCATCACTCAGCATATTAATCACTTCTGGAGATGCCAAAATCTTGAATTCATTGGCATTTTTAAACTGTTTGGATTCGCGCAACACCTCGCGCATGATTTCGTAGCAAATGGTTTGCGCGGTTTTCAGCTCGCCACGGCCCTGACACACTTTGCAGCTCTCACATAGCAAATGCGCCAAACTCTCGCGGGTACGTTTGCGGGTCAATTCAACCAACCCCAGGGTAGAGAAGCCATTGACGTTGATGCGGGCGCGGTCCAGCTGCACGGCTTTACGCAACTCTTCTAGCACCGCTTCGCGTTGGGCATCTTCATCCATATCGATAAAATCAATGATGATAATGCCTCCCAGATTGCGCAATCGCAGCTGGCGGGCGATGGCCTGTGCCGCCTCAAGATTGGTTTTAAAGATGGT
>JAIXZQ010000268.1 GCA_027489475.1 Methylophilus sp. | reverse complement strand
TAGCGTCAATGGCAAAGAATCCAGCGCGACTGCGCAAGGCCAAGGTCCGGTCAATGCGCTGGATAAGGCCATGCGTCAAGCGCTAGCGCCTTTCTATCCGGGCATTAAAGACATCAAGTTGGTCGATTACAAAGTCCGTGTGCTGGACTCGAATCAGGCGACAGCGGCCAAAGTGCGGGTATTGATTGAATCTACTGACCTACAAGATAACTGGACAACCATAGGCGTCTCTACCGATATTATTGAGGCTTCTTGGTTGGCCCTCAAAGATGCGCTGGAATACAAACTAATGCAAAGTCAGCGCCAGCGAATAGAGGCCTAGCAACCACGCGTTTGAAGATAGGGGGCCTTACTGGCCCCTTATGCTTTTGGTGCGAGGGTCTGTGCTGACAGCGGTTGCAACAGTACCAGCTTAAGCTGCTCTTGCTCTACGGGCCGTAAGGTCACCTGCTGATATTCAATCAAGCCCAGCTGGGGGTGATGAAAGGCGCGCTGGCCGCCTTGTCGCTCTAGCACGTCATGTTGCTTCCAAAACTGGTTAAATGCGGCACTGCTGTTGCTGAGCTCATCCACCAGTTGTTTCACATCGGGTTCTTCAAGGCGAGCCCGGCAATCGGCTCTAAATTCGGCCACCAAGCGGCGCGCACGTAGTTCCCAATCTACTACAAATGTTTTCGCATTGGCTTGTAAAAATACAAAGCGCAACAAATTAGGTGGACGTTGTTCGGTGGTCAATGCAAGCGTAGCAGCGCTATCTAGCCAACCAACAAATAAGGCACTGGCCGCGGTGTTCCAAGCCAGCACATCCCAGGTTCGCCCCATAATATAGGCGGGTAGCTGCATTTGTTCCAGCATGCTCACCAAGGCAGCAGGGGCGGCATCAGCCTCACTGTGCTGGCTTTGCGGGTCCCTGCGATCAGCCATATCAAACAGATAGCTGCGCTCCGATTTACTGAGTTTTAAGGCGGTGGCCAGCCGGTCCAGCGCTTCGGCAGACACATTGATTTCGCGCGCTTGTTCAATCCAGGTATACCACGTGGCGCTGATACCTGCCAACTGCGCAACCTCTTCACGTCGTAAGCCTTGCGTCCGTCGGCGACTGCCCGAGGGAAAGCCAAAAGCCTCTGGGCTGCCGCGTTGCCGCATGGCTTGCAAAAATTCAGCCAATTCTTGTCTTCGAGTGTCTATCATGGTGTGTTCTTTCTTGCAGTGGAGCGACTTATCTTTGCGAATTAAGGTGCTAGAGCAGAGGGCTGCTGCAATGCAAGCCACTTATTTGCGTATGCCTGGCGGTTAACATGGTAGTTTCAGTACTAGTATAATTGATATTCTTGTAAGGGTATTCAAACTTCGGTATTCTGCGCGAGTTTTGTTTATTTTAATGTGTGTTTGTGCGAGCATCGTGCAACACACGGTTTGTTAAGGCGTGCCGCAGAGGCATTGAAAGGATAGTCATGGCAGGGAAAACACTGTACGACAAATTATGGGAATCACATGTGGTGCATGAAGAGGCAGACGGCACCAGTCTGATTTATATTGACCGTCATTTGGTGCACGAAGTCACCAGCCCGCAAGCCTTTGAGGGCTTACGTCTGGCGGGCCGTAAACCGTGGCGCAACAACACAATCGTGGCCAACCCTGACCATAACACGCCGACCAAAGACTGGGACAAGGGCATTGAAGATCCTGTCTCACGCTTGCAAGTTGAAACTTTGGACAACAACATCAAAGAGTTTGGTGCCTTGGTGTATTTTCCATTTAAAAACAAAGACCAAGGCATCATTCACGTCATTGGCCCAGAAAACGGCACCACCTTGCCTGGCATGACTGTGGTGTGTGGCGATAGCCACACCTCGACCCACGGTGCGTTTGGTGCGCTGGCGCATGGCATCGGCACCTCTGAGGTTGAGCATGTGTTGGCCACGCAAACCTTGGTGGCCAAAAAATCCAAACGCATGCTGGTGCGTGTAGATGGTCAATTAGGCACAGGAGTGACCGCCAAAGATGTGGCGTTGGCCATTATCGGCAAAATCGGCACCGCAGGCGGCACAGGCTATGCCATTGAGTTTGGCGGCGAAGTGATTCGTGCCTTGACCATGGAAGGTCGCATGACGCTGTGTAATATGGCGATTGAAGCCGGTGCCCGCGCCGGCATTGTAGCGCCAGATGAAAAAACAGCTGCCTACCTCGAAGGCCGCTTGCATGCGCCTAAGGGCGAGTATTGGGCCAAAGCCTTGGCTTATTGGAACACGCTTAAATCGGATGAGGATGCGGAGTTTGACAGCGTCGTCGTGTTGAATGGCGCGGAGATTGCCCCACAAGTGACTTGGGGGACCTCTCCAGAGCAAGTGTTGCCGATTGGCGCCACTGTCCCAGATCCGGCCAAAGAGACCGATGCCACCAAACGCACCAGCATAGAAAACGCCCTTAAATACATGGGCTTGACTGCGAATACCCCAATTGAGCAGATTCAACTGGATAAAATATTTATCGGTTCATGCACTAACTCACGGATTGAAGATTTACGCGCTGCGGCAAAAGTCGCACAGGGTAAAAAAGTGGCCAGCAGTATCAAACTGGCCATGGTGGTGCCGGGTTCTGGTCAGGTGAAGCGTCAAGCCGAAGCAGAAGGCTTGGATAAAATCTTTATCGAAGCCGGCTTTGAATGGCGTGAGCCTGGTTGCTCAATGTGCTTGGCCATGAACGCAGACCGTTTGAGTCCAGGTGAGCGTTGCGCCTCGACCTCTAACCGTAACTTTGAAGGCCGTCAGGGGCCGGGTGGACGTACCCATCTGGTGAGCCCTGAAATGGCGGCAGCGGCAGCGATTGCTGGCCATTTTGTTGATGTGCGTACGGTGTAACAGGAGATTCCAATGAAAGCTTTTACAACCTTGAATGGCTTGGTGTGCCCGCTGGATCGTGCCAATGTGGATACCGATGCCATCATCCCTAAGCAATTTTTAAAGTCGATTAAACGTTCAGGCTTTGGCCCCTATTTGTTTGATGAGTGGCGCTATACCAATTATGGTGAGCCTGGCATGGATTGCAGCACCCGCCCTTTAAATAAAGACTTTGTGCTCAACTTGCCACGCTATCAGGGCGCACAAGTGCTGTTGGCCCGCGATAACTTTGGCTGTGGCTCCTCACGCGAGCATGCGCCATGGGCGATTGAGGATCAGGGCTTTCGCGTGATTATTGCGCCTAGCTTTGCCGATATCTTTTTTAGCAATTGCTATAAAAACGGTATTTTGCCGATTGTGGCTTCGAGCGCGCAGGTGGATGCCTTGTTTAAAGAGTGCGAGGCGCAAGAAGGCTATCGCTTGCAGGTAGATTTGGCGTCACAAACCGTGACGACACCGTCTGGACACAGCTTTACATTTGACATTACGCCGACGCGTAAACATAACTTGCTGAATGGCTTGGACGAGATTGGCTTGACTTTGCAGCATGCAGACAAAATCAAGGCCTTTGAGCAAAAGCATCAACTGGCACAACCTTGGTTGTTTGCCTAATCATGTGATTAGGCCGCTGAACTATGCTTGATTAATGATGTGGGCTGCGTAGTGGCCCATCGCAATGAAGCGAGTTCGGTAGATTGAGATGACCTCATATTAGGAAAAAATAATGGCATTGAATATTGCAGTGTTACCCGGTGACGGTATCGGCCCAGAAATTATCAAACAAGCGTTGCGAGTGCTGGATGTGTTGCACAAAGAAGGCTTGGAAATGACGTTTACTGAAGCCCCTTTAGGCGGTCAGGCATATGATCAGTATGGTCATCCTTACCCAGAGTTCACACAAACAGTCTGTCGTGCGGCGGATGCGGTATTGTTGGGCGCAGTCGGTGGACCACAATATGACACCTTAGACCGTCCATTGCGACCTGAGCGCGGTTTGCTGGCGATACGTAAAGACTTAGGCTTGTTTGCTAACCTGCGTCCAGCGGTGTTGTTTCCTGAGTTGGCTAATGCGTCTACCCTCAAACCAGAAGTGGTGGCTGGGCTGGATATCATGATTGTGCGTGAGCTGACAGGGGATGTGTATTTTGG
>JAIXZQ010000068.1 GCA_027489475.1 Methylophilus sp. | reverse complement strand
GGCGGTGTTGCGGCCATGAAATTTTTTGCCATACCAAGAGGCGACGCCGGTTTCCACATAAGGAGTACGCACATCAGACATCGGCCGCATCCATTCGCCATTGACCAGATAGGGCCGGGTAGTGCCTTTGACGATGGGCTCTAATTTAGGGGTGACTGAGGTTTCTAGCGGGATGTTTGGGTCTATGCCTGCGGTCGCTGGGCCGTTTGTTTCTGCTTGTGGAATGATGTTGATTTCTTTGCTTCCCACAGGGGCACTGGGAGCGTTCGGTTTAGGTGGCAAGCTGCTTTGACAGGCAGTCAGCAAACACGCGAGCCAGCAACAGACCAGCCAGTCCATCGTGCATTGCGCGCTGCGTTTAGCCCGGCCGCGGGCAAAGCTGGCGGGTGTGCAGCGGGTGAAGGCGTGGTTCCAGCTCAAGGTCGGGCCCATGCGCGGCATCTCCAGTTTAATCGCTGGCCACCAGCCGTTTGTGCGATTGCACACTCATTAACAGTCCGAGACTGAGTCCCAAGGTCAGCAACGACGTGCCGCCATAGCTGACCAACGGTAAGGGGATGCCGACCACCGGCAAGATACCGCTAACCATGCCCATATTGACAAAACAATAGGTGAAAAACGTGGCTGCGATGCTACCGGCTAATAAGCGCGCAAACGTACTTTTGGCTTGCGAGGCGATGATAAATGCGCGGCCAATAATAATGGCAAACAGCAATAACAACAGGCTGCAACCGACCAGTCCAAATTCCTCGGCAAACACGGCAAAAATAAAGTCGGTGGTGCGCTCAGGCACAAAATCCAGCTGGGATTGCGTGCCATTCAGCCAGCCTTTGCCGGTGCTGCCGCCCGAGCCGATGGCAATGGTGGCCTGAATAATATGGTAGCCCGCGCCCAACGGGTCTTGGCTGGGATCAATCAGTATTTCAACCCGACGACGCTGGTAGTCGTGCAACATGGACCACAAAATGGGCAAGGCAGCGCCAAAAGCAACTGCGCTGCCCAAGATGAATTTCCAGCTGAGTCCGGCCAAAAAAATCACGTAAAAACCGGCAGCGAATACCAAAGTGGCTGTGCCCAAGTCTGGCTGTTTGGCAATTAGCAACACGGGTGCCAGCAGAATCACGCCAGCGACAATATAGTCGCCTGTGCGTAACATGGTTTCGCGCTTGGAGAAATACCAAGCCAGCATGATCGGCACCGCCAGTTTCATCAGCTCAGAGGGCTGAATTTTGGTCACCCCCAGATTCAACCAGCGCCGAGCACCATGGCTGATATCGCCCACCAGCGCGACCGCCACCAGAAGCGCGAGTCCAAATAAATAGGCAGGTAAAGCGATACGCTCGATGTGTTGCGGTTGCGTATTGGCAACCAGCAACATAACGCCCAGCATGACCACAATATTGACCAGCTGCGCATTGACTTTGGCCAGTGACTGGCCAGAGGCGCTATACAAAACCATCAGCGCCACCACTAGCACCGTTAGTACGGTAGCCAGCAGAATAGAGTCGATATGGCGGATAAACTGGCTGACCCACTTTCTAATCATGCTCTTCTTCCTCCACCATTGTTGTTATAGGGCTGTCGCTGGCCTCCGGCACGTCTACCGGGGCAGGCAGCTTGCCTAGCAGATAATAATCCATCACTTTACGCGCAATCGGCCCCGCCGCCGAGCCGCCATGCCCGCCATTTTCTACAATCACAGCCACCGCAATTTTCGGGTCTTCTGCTGGGGCATAGGCGATAAACCACGCATGGTCACGGTGCCGCTCAGCAGTGGCTTTTTCGTTGTATTTTTCGTTTTGCTTGATGCCGACCACCTGCGCAGTACCGGTTTTTGCTGCAATGTCATAGCCCGCATTGGCCCCCACTGCGGCCGCTGTCCCGCCGGGCCGCGTGACATCTAACATGCCGAGTTTGACGATGTTGAGGTTGTCAGCATTTAAATTGAGCTGATCAGCGATGCGATGCGGCAACTGTTTCACCTGACTGCTGTTGGCGTTCACAATTGCATTCACCAAGTGTGGTTGTATCGCTTTGCCGTTATTGGCCAAAGTGGCCGTGGCATAGGCCAGTTGCATGGGCGTGACCAAGGTATAGCCTTGGCCGATACCGACAATCACCGTTTCGCCCATATACCACGGTTGTTTAAAGCGCTTTTGCTTCCATGCTGGGGTGGGTAACAAGCCTGATAATTCGCCCTGAATATCGATATTGGTTTTTTCACCAAAGCCAAAATGCCGTACAAAGTCGGTCAGGCGGTCTATGCCCAACTCTACCGCCAGCCCATAAAAAAAAGTGTCGCAAGACACGGTGATGGCTTTGCGCATGTCTACCGAGCCATGGCCAGAGGGTTTCCAGTCGCGGTAGCGATGGTGGCTATTGGGCAAGGTAAAAAAGCCAGGGTCGCTGATGGTGAAGGGCGGTTGCCGCTTGCCAGACTCCAGCCCGGCCAGCGCGACAAACGGCTTAAAGGTCGAGCCAGGCGGGTAAATGCCTTTGAGCGCGCGGTTAATCAATGGCTTATCCAGCGAGTTGTTCAAGGCGTTCCAGTTGTCAAAATCAATGCCATCCACAAACAGGTTGGCATCAAATGACGGCATGCTCACCATGGCCAGTACTTCGCCCGTTTTGGGTTGAATAGCGACCAATGCGCCGCGCCGCCCTGCAAACTCCTGCTCGGCAATTTCTTGCATCTTGGCATCCATAGACAGCACCACATTGTTGCCTGAGGTCGGTGAGGCGCTAGACAACACCCTGACGGCACGGCCATCGGCATCGATTTCAACCTGCTGAAAGCCAGTGATGCCATGTAGCTCGGTCTCATAGGCCTGTTCGACGCCCGCTTTGCCGATATGCTCAGTCCCTTTGTAATTGGAGAGCTGGTTGTTTTCTTTTAGCTGCTTGAGATCGTGCTCGTTGATGCGGCTGATGTAGCCGATGCCATGCGTGCCCAAGGTGCCATAGGGATAATGCCTAAACAACCGCGACTTCAGCTCTACGCCCGGAAAACGAAAGCGGTTTACCGCAAACTTAGCGGCCTCATATTCATTCAGGTGAGTGCGGATAGGGATGCTCTCAAAGGTATGGCTTTGCGCACGCAGCTTGCGAAAGCGCTTTAAGTCGCTGGCGGAGATTTCGACCAAGCGCCCAAGTTCGCTGATGGTGTCTTGCAGGTCGTCGGTTTTGGCGGGCGTAATTTCTAGCGTATAGACAAAAAAGTTATGCGCCAAAATAATGCCGTTACGGTCAGAAATCAGACCGCGATTGGGCGTGATGGGTACGATGGAGATGCGGTTATTCTCGGCCAGCGTTTGGTAGTAATCGTAGCGGGCGACCTGCAAAAAATAAAAACGCCCGAGCAATGCCGAAAATGCAGCCAGCACCATGAGCACCAGAAACACCAGTCTGACGCGGAACTTGTGCTGTTCGTTTTGCGGATTTTTGAGTTCGGTACTGTAACCCATGGCCCTTACAATTTCTTCGGCCGTGTCAGCGCACCAAACCAAATCACCATGCACTGCCAGAGGATCAGGTCGGTGATGATGGGTAGCGCATAAGTCCAGTCTGGCGACTCACTGCCGGCAAACAATTTGAGCAGTAAAATCAGCACACGCTGCGTAGCAAATAAAAACGCCACATACAGATACAACTGCCAGCGATTAAACAACACCAAACGGCGCTGATAAGTCAGGCCGAGAAATGCAGTGACCGCAAAGGTGAGCGCATGTTGACCCAATAAACTGCCGGTTGATAAATCCACCAGCAAGCCTGCAAACCAGACCCAGCCGATATTGCATTGATAGGGCGCTTGCAACAGCCAATACAGCACCACCACCAGCAAAAAATCGGGGCGGATAATGGTGCCGCTGCTAGACCACGGATAAAGCTGAAAAATCAACCCGACCAGCAACGTGAACAAAACCGTACTAAATTTGACCGGCTTCATTGCGTTCGTCCCTGCGAGGTGCGCACCGAGGCAATCGGCCGCAGATGCGCGCTTGTTTGCGCTTTAAGTGTGCGCCCGCTCGGCTTGACTGCAGCATGGCTAGGGGTCGTGCGCACTTTTTTGCTGGCGTTGGCGGCAGGTTTACTCGTAGGGCGTGCCTGCGGCTTGGCCCCGGGTGTGGATGGTGCAGTGGATGGTGGTGTGGACGATGCGGCAGGCTTGTTGACGGCAGAGGTCGTGTTGCCCGTTGTCGGCGTTGTCGCACCGGCGGCTGCAGTCGACTGGCCTGGCGCGGCGGCAGGCGTGTTTTCTGTGCTGCTGGTCGTTGGGCTGCTCGAAGCCGTTGCGGCTGCTGGCGCACTGGTTGCTTGCGCGCTCACTTCAGTGGATGCCGGTGAAGGCCCCATGGGGGAAGGGCTGTCTTCAGTGGGTGTTGGCAGCGGGGTGTCCAATGCAGGCGGGGTGGTCACCGGATGTGGATCGACTGCGGC
>JAIXZQ010000207.1 GCA_027489475.1 Methylophilus sp. | reverse complement strand
TTGCATTCTGTGTTGCACCAGCCCGACCTGAATGTGACTCCTCGCATAGAGCCTGCCTATCCCGAGGTCGAAACCCGGGAACTGAGTCCCTATCAGGTCGCAACCCCTCCCCTGCAATCTGCAGTGCCAACCGTATTGGTCAATCTCAACGTACAAGAGGCCCCCGTCAAAGAGGTATTGCTGGCCTTGGCGCGCGACAGCGGACTGAATATTGATGTGCATCCCGCCTTGCAAGGCAAGGTCACTATGCATGCGGTGCAACAATCCTTACCCGCCATTTTGGCGCGACTGGCCAAACAAGTGGATATGGACTATGTCTGGGCAAATGGGGTGTGGACGATTACACCTGATATTCCGGTGATTCGTAGTTACAGCCTGAGCTTTGTTAACATGTCGCGCGATACGGCGGGCTATATCGGGGTGGCAAGCGAGATAAATAGTGCAGGTCGCGGCGCTACAACGACGCTCGCCGGCGGGGCAGGCATGTCAGGCATGGCGGTCGCGGCGGCGAGCAATAGTTCGCGTACCGCCGTCAGCTCCCAATCGCGTTACCACTTGTGGGAGACGGTGCTGGAAAACCTACAGGCATTGCTAGATGAGACCGACAAAGCGCGTATCGCACGCGATGAGGTGTTACAAGCGACCATGCCTGCGCCACCCATCACATCTGCGGTGGCCAATCCGCCTGTGCTGGACGCGACACCGCTTACACTACTTGCATCACCTAACGTCACAATCCCTGTCCAAGCAAGCGCTCAAGAGCGTACTGATAAAGAGGGGATGGCGGTCAAGCAGGCACACACACGCTGGCAGGCTGCGCGCATGATTGCCAGCCCAGAAACTGGCATCGTCACGATACGTGCTACCCAGCGTCAGCAGGCACAAGTGCAAGCGTATCTGGAGTCTGTCATGCAAGTGGCGAGCCGGCAGGTATTAATTGAGGCGACCATCGTCGAGGTAGAGCTGAGCAACAGCTATCAGATGGGCATTGATTGGAGTCGCTTATCTGCAGGGGCGCAACAACGCGGTTGGCAATTTGCGCAATCCTTGGGCGTCGATGCAGCCCAGTTTAATCGTAGCCAAAATACTTGGGAGACCAACAACAGTAAAAACGCGCTGGGGCAAAACAACGGAACGGTAGCGTTTATGCTGGGGTATTTTAATCCCTTAAGCCGCTTAGGTAATCTGAGCGCCAGCGTGACGCTATTAGAGCAATTTGGTAAAGCCCGAGTGCTCTCCAGCCCGAAGTTGATGGTGCTCAATAATCAAACAGCGATACTCAAAGTAGTGGATAACCTGGTCTACTTTACGATTCAATCGCAAATCTCGCAAAGCACCAGCACCAATGGCGGCAATCTGCAAGCCGTCACTACCACGGCGAATACTGTACCTGTGGGCTTGGTGATGGCGGTGACTGCACAGGTCAATAGCCATGCGCGGGTCAGTTTAAATGTGCGCCCTACCGTTTCAAAAGTTTTGCGTTTTATTGAAGACCCTAACCCCCAATTAGGCCAAGGCAACAACCGCATTGTCAGCAGTATTCCCGAAATTCAGGTGCGCGAAATGGAATCAGTACTCAACATTCCGAGTGGCAATGTCGCGGTGTTAGGCGGTTTGATGCAAGAAGAACAGCGCGACCTCACCGACAAAGTGCCGGGCTTATCCAGAGTGCCACTGGTAGGGCCAGTGTTTACCGGTAAAAATCAGGGGGCACGAAAAACTGAGCTGATTGTTTTTTTACGTCCGACCGTCATCGGTCGCGCAGATGTCATCGATGGCCAGCTTCAGGCGTTTAAGCCCCTGTATCCAGAGGGTCTCGCAGTGGAGCCCCCCAGCACTTTACCCTCTGACCTCGCAGACCGCCCCTCGGAGCAACCACTCCGACCAGAGTCAGCGCCACAATCTGTATCCCCACCCCTTGAACCTTTGCGCTTACCACAACGACCATCTGTTTGTCCTACGGCTGACGCAAATCTTGGTTACGACTGTACAGCCACCTATGCCCATGCTGTTTGGTTAAACCATTTGATGGCCTTTGAGCGGCAACCACAAGCGCAATCAGTCGAGGTCGCACAGACGGCCCATAAGCTACCGATGGCCGCGCACGTAAGGAGGGTGCAACAGCCATGAAGATGCTAGGCGATCCCCTGATATTGCCTCGTTGGCTGCAACGACTATTTTTCCGCACGGGTGCGATGGGCAACCGGGATGCGTACCGTGGGCGTTTGTTGCAAAGTAAACAGGCACAGCAATATCGGCGCTACAACAGCTTGGCAGCGTTAACATTTTGCGTGCTGAGCGTAGGCATATGGTTTAGCGCCTGGCGGTCATTACCGCCAGCAGTGGGGATGTCGTCAAACGCATTAGCCAGCACACAGCCACCCGCTTCGACTATGACCATGCCAGCCCCCACCGCGCAGGAACAAAGCATAGCCAACCCGTCTCAGCTTGATGGCGAACCTAGGCATGATAGTGCGCTGGCGCAAGTGCGGAGTCAGCCTAGTCTGTTTGCAGCAACAATGCGATCAACTGCAGGGGGTTCAACTGAAACGCCACAACAGAGTGCCTCACTCAACAACAGTCATGAGAAGCACGCATCCGCAATTTCTGCCCTTACCCCCACGATGGCCGCACCTCAGGCCAATACACAACCGCATTGGCAGATACAGATTGTGCCACTGTCTGCGACCATTAAGCTGCAACACGAGCCATTGATACAGCAAGGCCTGCAATCAGAGCAAGTAGGGGCATGGGCGCTGGCGAAAGCGGCTTATCTCAAGGCATTGCAACATGACGCACATGCGGTGGATGCCCTAGCGGGGCTGTGTCGAATTGCGCAACAGCAAGCAGACCACCATGCCACTGCGACTTGCTTAGAGCAATTGCGTCGTGAATTACCCAACGTCTCCGCGGAGGCGCTCACACTGGCACAACACCCCTCCATCGCACAGCCGCCCACGATATTGACCACCCCACCACTGGGCGAATTTAGCGAAGAGCAGACTCTACAAGGTGGCACGCCATGATGAGCAGCTATGACCATGAACACCGCCTGGGTAAATGGTTGTTGGCGCAAGGCATGATTACCACCGATCAATTGCAAATTGCCCGCATTGAGCAACAACACACGCAATTGAGTCTGGCGCAGCAACTGGTGAGGCTGCATTTTGTCAGTGATGCCTTGATGCGCGATGTATTGGCACAGCAAAACGCGCAGCAAAGTGTCGATTTACAAACGGTGATTCCGGATCATGAAGCGTTGTCACTGATTCCCGAATCATTTGCTCGCCAGCACCGCATGGTGGCCATCGCGCTGGACGCAGACCACCAACAACTTCAGGTCGCGCTGTCAGACCGTGATCAGCCACGCACTTTGCGTGCCTTACAACAGTTGTTGGGCAGTCAACTGACCATCACAGCGATGCTGGCGACGGAGTCGCAGATCGAACAGACCTTAGATAAGTGTTATGGGCATCAATTATCCATAGACGGCATCTTGCAAGACATTGAGCAAGAATTAACCCATCACAACGCGACCACCGCGCAGCCTGAGGAACGGCCTGTGATTCGGCTGGTGAACGCTTTATTGCTAGACGCGGTGAAACGGGGCGTATCAGATATTCACTTTGAACCAGAACGTGCTTTTTTGCGTATCCGCTACCGCATCGACGGCGTGCTCAGACAAATCCGCTGCCTGCACGACCGTTACTGGCCAGCGTTGTGTGTGCGTCTTAAAATCATGGCCAAACTGGATATTGCCGAACAACGCCTGCCGCAAGATGGCCATGTATCGCTGTTTTTATGTGGCCGACAGATTGATTTTCGCGTCTCTAGTCATCCCACCCTGCATGGCGAAAATATCGTATTACGCTTACTAGATCGTGAAAAAGCCATCCGTCCGCTGGATGGCATGGGTTTGCTAGCGCCACAACTGGCGCAAATCAAACAATTGCTGCAAAAACCGGCAGGCTTACTGCTAATGACAGGCCCGACTGGCAGTGGCAAAACCACCACCTTATACGCCATGCTGAGCCATCTCAACCATGAGCAAGTCAATATCATGACGCTGGAAGACCCCGTGGAATACCCCCACGTGATGATGCGTCAGACCGCGATCCAAGCCGGCAATAAAGTCGACTTTGTCAGTGGCATACGTGCGATTTTACGGCAGGACCCAGACATCATTTTGTTAGGCGAAGTACGTGATGAAGCCACTGCCGCCATGGCCATGCGCGCCGCAATGACGGGCCACTTGGTGATGACGACTTTGCATACCAATAGTGCGCTGGCTGCACTTGCCCGCTTGCAAGACTTGGGTGTGAGTCTGTCGGTGATGGCGACCAGTGTCATTGGCGTCATTGCCCAGCGGTTGGTACGCCAACTGTGCCCCCACTGCAAACAACCACAGCCCGCAGATGACACGCTACGTCAGTGGTTCCAGCAGGTGTGT
>JAIXZQ010000338.1 GCA_027489475.1 Methylophilus sp. | reverse complement strand
GCAGCGGCCATCGGCGGCATGATGCCGTTACGGCCATTATTGATGGTGGTTTTAATGGTGTCTGGTGCACCACCATACAACCAATCGGCATCGGTCAGGTTAGGGAAACCACGGCTACCCTTGGCATCTGAGCCGTGACAGGCCGCGCAGACAGCAAATTTTTCTTTACCAGCGTTGGCACGACCAGAGTCATGAATACTGCCAGACAAACTCAACACATAGTTAGCAACATTCTTCACATCTTCGTCAGAACCTACCGCAGCGGCCATCGGCGGCATGATGCCGTTACGGCCATTATTGATGGTAGTCTTAATGGTGTCTGGTGCACCACCATACAACCAATCGGCATCAGTCAGGTTAGGAAAACCACGACTACCCTTTGCATCCGAGCCGTGACAAGCCGCGCAGTTGTTTAAGAAGATACGCTTACCAATGTCGCGCGCTTCAGGAATCTTGGCCACTTCTTCCACAGGTAAGGCTGCGTATTTTGCATACAAAGGCGCAACTTTGGCGTTGTTTTTAGCCACTTCTGCTTCGTATTGCTTGACTTCGGTCCAGCCAAACTTACCGCCGTATGAACCCAAGCCTGGGAACAAGAACAGATAGCTCAAGCCGAATACCACGGTGATGAGAAACAAACCTACCCACCACATCGGTAGGGGATTGTTCATCTCTTTAATGCCATCCCACTCATGCCCATTGGTGTTGTCACTGTCGAGTGGCACTTTGACGCGGCTGGCAAAAATCAACAAGCCTACGCAAAAGGCAATCCCGCCTAAGGTGATGGTCGAAATCCAGATCGGCCAAAAACCGTTTACAAAATCGTTCATAATATTTTCCTTAACCTTGACGCGCCACTATTCTTGCGCGCTGTCGTTAGTCTTGATCAAACGGCAGATGCTGCGCGTCCTTAAATTGCGCGGAATTTCGGTTGCGCCATGCCCATACCATAATGGCCACAAACAGAACAAAACTCAGTACTGTAAAAAATATACGTAACACATTGATATCCATGGCGCAGCTCCTTATTTCAGATGGGTGCCCAGCACTTGCAAATAGGCCACCAGTGCATCTTGCTCGGTCTTGCCTTTCACTTCATCACCCGCTGCTTTGATTTGCTCATCGGTGTAAGGCACGCCGACTTTACGTAACGCAGCCATGTGATCACCAATGGTCGTGTCATCGACCAGATTTTCTTCTAGCCAAGGATACGCAGGCATGATGGATTCAGGCACCACATCGCGAGGATTGTGCAAGTGAATACGATGCCAGTCATCACTGTATTTACCGCCCACACGATGCAGGTCAGGACCTGTGCGCTTACTGCCCCATTGGAACGGATGGTCATACACATATTCACCCGCTACAGAGTAGTGACCATAGCGCAGGGTTTCAGCGTGTAAGGCACGGATCATCTGTGAGTGGCAGTTGTAGCAGCCTTCACGCAGATAAATATCGCGCCCCGCCAATTGCAGCGCAGTGTATGGCTGCAAGCCTCGGATAGGCTCCGTGGTGGATTTTTGGAAAAACAACGGCACGATTTCAACCAAGCCCCCAAAAGAGATGGTGATAAAGGTCAAGACAATCAGCAAAAAGTTGCTGGTCTCGATTTTCTCGTGAAAGTTGCCACTATTGTTTTGATGCGAAGCCATAGTGAAATCCTTAAGCGTGCGCAACTGCGGATGGCACTTCAACTGCCACTGCTTTGCCGTTGGTTGCTGTTTTAATTGTGTTCCACAACATCAGTGCCAAACCACTCATGTAGAGGAAACCACCCAGTGCGCGGGTAAAGTAGTACGGGAACTTAGCTTTGACGCTTTCAACGAAAGTGTAGGCCAAGGTGCCGTCTGGGTTAATGGCACGCCACATCAGGCCTTCCATGACCCCAGAAATCCACAATGCTGCGATGTACAACACCACGCCTACGGTGGCCATCCAGAAATGCACTTCAATGGCCTTGACGCTGTACATTTGTTTTTGACCAAACAAGCGTGGAATCAAGAAGTAGAGTGAACCGATAGACACAAAGCCCACCCAGCCCAATGCACCAGAGTGCACGTGACCAACAGTCCAGTCTGTGTAGTGTGACAAGGCGTTCACAGTCTTAATCGCCATCATCGGACCTTCAAAGGTACTCATGCCGTAGAAAGACAATGAAACAATCAAGAAGCGCAAGATTGGATCGGTGCGCAATTTATGCCAGGCACCCGATAAGGTCATGATGCCGTTAATCATGCCGCCCCAGCTTGGCGCAAACAGAATCAAAGACAACACCATGCCCAAGGACTGTGTCCAGTCTGGCAAAGCGGTGTAATGCAAGTGGTGCGGACCTGCCCACATGTAAGTGAAGATCAATGCCCAGAAGTGCACGATAGACAAGCTGTAAGAGTAGACAGGACGCTCAGCTTGTTTAGGCACAAAGTAGTACATCATGCCCAAGAAGCCAGCGGTTAAGAAAAAGCCTACCGCATTATGACCATACCACCACTGCACCATGGCATCTTGTACGCCGGCATAGGCAGAATAAGACTTCATGTAACCGGCTGGAATCGCAGCACTCTCGACGATGTGCAACAATGCCACAGCCAAAATAAAGGCGCCGTAGAACCAGTTAGCCACATAGATGTGCTTGACCTTGCGAATCCCAATGGTGCCAAAGAAGTTAACCGCGTAAGAAATCCACACCAGCGCGATTAAAATATCAATGGGCCATTCCAGCTCGCCATACTCTTTACCTTGGGTGTAGCCCATAGGCAAGGAGATGGCGGCCGCGACAATCACGGCTTGCCAACCCCAAAAAGTAAAGCTGGATAATTTGTCACTGAACAACCGTGTTTGGCAGGTACGCTGCACAACATAGTACGAAGTAGCGAACAAAGCACAGCCGCCAAACGCGAAAATCACGGCATTGGTATGCAGTGGTCTCAGACGGCCAAACGAGGTGAAAGGCAGGCCCAGGTTAAGCTCTGGCCACACCAGCTGAGACGCAACAATCACGCCCATCAGTGTACCCACAACGCCCCAAACCACTGCCATGATTGCGAACTGGCGGACTACAGTATCGTTGTAGGTCGCAGCCTTCACGGTTGCATTTTGCATGGATTTCTCCCAATGATTAAAACAAACACCCAACACTTGTAAAACATCTTTTTGGTCGACCTGAGTGTCTCAAAATCGACCACAATTTGATTTGACACATATCAAGCCTGTGCCATAAATCCTTAATCTTGTTCCAATATTCTGGAACCTTCTTCTTCTAAATCTTCAAATTGCCCGGTTTGTATTGCCCACCACAAGCCACCGAGAATGACAAACACCAGCATGACGGCAAGCGGAATCAACAAATATGCAATTTCCATCTCCAGCCTATCCCTTCTGCCAGGCTGCGCGATCCCAATGGGTCAAACGCAAAGCATTCAACAACACCAACAATGAACTGATGGCCATTCCTAAGCCAGCCAACCAAGCCGGCAACCAGCCCATAATGGCCAGCGGCACACCTGCGGCGTTATACACAGCCGCCCACAACAAATTCTGTTTTACGATGAGTATGGTCTTTTGACAGTGCGCAATCAGCGACACCAGTACACCGAGGTCACTACCTAGCACAACCATGTCTGCTTGTGCTTGCGTCAGCGGAACACCGGACCCCATTGCCATTGAAGTATGTGCAGCTGCGATGACAGGGCCGTCATTCAATCCATCACCCACCATTAATACTTTCCGCCCCTGATGTTGCAACTGCTTTACGTGATGCAGCTTATCTTCTGCTTTTTGTAACCCTGCGGCATATGGAATGCCGAGGTCTAATGCTAGTTTTTTTACGGCCGCTATTCTATCACCAGATAACAGCTGAATTTCAAGCCCAGACGCAATTAATTTTGCGATGGCTTCTCGCGCCTGTGGCTTGACCTGTTCGCTCAAACTAAAGGTGGCCAGCCAACCCTGCGCGTTAACCAGATATACCTGCCGTGAAACCGCTTCATCATCCGTCTCACTTATCTCGCAAAACGCAGCATTGCCACATTTTAGCGAGTGCACTTCTCCGGTATGTGTGACCAGCGTCGCAGACAGGCCACCGCCCACCACTTCGCGCCAATCACGCACCTCCATGGCTATAGCTTCCGAGCTATTCGCAGTGTCTTGCGCGCGCGTATGGGCATGCAGTGCTTGCGCGACGGGATGCAATGAATCCTGAGTGAGTGCAGCAACCAAGGAAAACAACAGCTCGGTTGAGCATGTTTCCGCTTTTTCGACCTGCACCACCTTAAGCAAGTTCTCGGTTAAGGTGCCTGTTTTATCAAAGACTATGGTATCGACTTCGCTGATGGCCTGAATTGCTTGCAAACGCCGAATCAACACCCCGCCTTTGGCAAACGTGCCCGCACTGGCCAACATAGCGGCAGGGGTGGCCAGGGACAACGCACAGGGGCAGGTGACCACCAAAACGGCCACCGCGGCCATAATAGCTTTAGCAGGATCTGTGTGCCACCAAAACAGCACAGCAAACAGCGCAGCCAACAGCACCGCCCACAAAAACGGCTGTGCCACTTTGTCAGCTAACAGTGCAATGCCGGGTTTTTCTGTCGATGCTGAGTTCATCAAATTGACCAAAGCATGATACTGCGTGCCCTCTCCCACCTGTTCCACTTGCATCTCTACCGCGGCAGTCAGGTTGCCAGAACCGGCAATCACGGTCGCCCCGGTTGGTTTGATAATCGGCTCAGACTCGCCGGTGAGCATAGACTCATCCACACTGGTGGCCCCGCTAAGCAGTCGGCCATCGGCGGCAAACACTTCACCGGGACGGACATACAAAATATCGCCAACATGAATATTGCTGGCGGAGATTTGCACCCAAGTGCCATCGGCTTCTTTGCGCAATACTGCCTGCGGCAGACGCCGCATCATATTTTCCAGCGCGCCCGCCGTGCGGTTT
>JAIXZQ010000038.1 GCA_027489475.1 Methylophilus sp. | reverse complement strand
CCGGTCAAACGGTATTGTTGGGTGGATATCATCTGACCCCTAACTTCTATGTTTTTGCTGCCTTCATCCGCCACCGTTACATCTAAATACTCCGCATTTTGTGGATTGAGTAAGCGGCTCTGCTTTAACAGTTGTGGGTTCCAATAAGCAAAGGTCATCACACATGCGGGTAAAGTTTGTGTACTGCCATTTTTTTCGACCACAAATTGGCCGTCTTGTTGCTGACCTTTAACGTCCGTAATTTCTTTGTTTTCTTCGGTATGAGCGGTGAGCTGACTCAAACACTGGCCTTGCCATTGTTCATCTGCGCTATGTTGGTAACGGTAGGCATTGATAAACAATACCTTGACCTTAAAATCTGCGCGGCTTTGGAGTTGTTGCTGATTCAGGGTAAAGCGGTGTGTTCCAATTTTTTGCTTATCTAAATACACATCAAAAGCCCACTCTTTGGCCATACCTGACACACACCAAACGGTTAAGCCTAAGGTTAAAACTAAACGTGCAAGTGGTCGTTTAAACATATGCTGATATACGAATCAAATGGATGATTGGATGCAAAGCATCATGTATTTAGTGATTTTTTGGCAGTCCAGGAATAAATGCGTTGGTGTTTTTGACATACTCTGCATAGCCTGGGCGGCGACTATGTATGGTTTGCTCCATCAAGCTTACGCCACTGACTTTAAGCAACAACAAGGTCATCAGCACCGGCGAAACCCAGACCCAAGGGTCCCCAGTCGCTGCACCAATCAGCGCAAACCCCCACCATACCAAACATTCGCCAAAGTAGTTAGGATGGCGGCTGTAGCGCCATACCCCAGTGTTTAATACCCGATGTTGGTTCTCTGGCGATGCGCGAAAGCGTGAGAGTTGCCAATCAGCCATCACCTCCCAGTAAAACCCAATGGCAAACAAGCTCAAGCCAAATATATCCCATGCATTCAGGGATGCTTGGCTATTCACAGCCACATACAGAGGATAAGAAATAATCCAAGCCAACACCGCTTGAAAAGCAAAAATGATATACAAGCTTTTCAGCCAGAAGTGGGGCTCGTTATTTTGTCTGATGGTGTCGTATCTATGGTCCTCTTTACCCCAATTGCGTAGGGTGAGGTAAATACTCAGGCGCAATGACCACACGGTTACAGCAAACAACACCAGTGCCGCGCGCAAAGATAAGTCAAACACAAAAATGGCCGTACAATAAGCCGTAATCGCCATAAAAAGGCTCCACATGCTGTCCACATGGGTGTAATGGCGTGTGGCAAAGCTTAACAGCCAACCGCACAACGCAAAGCTCAAAATTGCGAGTAGTGCATAACAATAAAACATCGCGCGCTCCCTTTAGGGCTGAGCCTGGCTAGGCAACACAAATAACTGGTTATAGCGTGCACGTATCCATAGCAACAAAGGCATGGCAATTGCCCATTCCAAACCAATCCAGATCAAACTGCCTGTTTCATACGGTAAGCTGACCACCGACAACGCAGCGGCTCCCCAATATGCGACCGGTCCAAAGACGGCACCTAATACCGCAGCCAACAGGGGTTTACCTTGCATCCAGCGCATACTGACATTTAAGGTGGTTGCAAATGCGAGCCACAAAGCCAGCATCCATAGTGGCAAATACGCTGACTGGGGGTCGGAAAAAGGAAACGTCACCCACCCACAACGATAGCCCACCTGATCAAGTAAGGCGCCTATCAGGGCCGTTAATAATAAAGGAAGCGTTTGTTTGGCAGGCTCTAGCCATATGAGGTGGGCGGCGGTATACGCAGCAACCACGACAAATACCGCACCGTTTAAAGCAAACTTGGGCGCCAATACACAGGCCCACCAGAGCAATTGAAATACAATAAAATTTAATATAATCATCTTGTTAGATGTCTATGTTAAACAATAGCATTATCTTTTGGAAAACAGATAATGACTCACCCACCACGTTTGTCCTTGCTGGTAGCCAAACAGTTCAGCACAGGCCATAAAGAAAATACGCCAGCGTTGACGCCACATCTCAGCGTCTGCTGCGCCATAGATGGCCTGTAGTACAGGGGTAAGGGCAGCATGATGATTGTCCATATTTTGCAGCCAAGCGTTAGCGGTTTTTTCATAATGGGTGCCATCCCAACGCCATTTATCCTCAAGCTTTAAATGATCTTGAAAATACAACGGCAAATCATCGCTCGGCATCATGCCACCACTAAAAAAGTATTGACTCATCCAGTCGTCGTCAGCTTTGACATCAAACGGGTAGGCAGCATAACGATGCACGAAGATATGTTTAAAAAATAACCCTTCTGGCTTGAGCCAACGTGCCACTTTGGCATACAAGACCTGATAGTTGCGCATGTGCTCAAACATCTCAACAGACACAATGCGATCAAAGCTGCGGTCAATATCAAATACGTTCATGTCCGCGGTCAGCACCTCAACATTGCTGAGTCCACGCGCGGCGGCTTGCGCCATGATATAGCTGCGTTGCGAAGCAGAATTAGAAACCGCGGTGATGCGCGCATTGGGATAATGACTCGCCATCCACAAGGTTAACGAGCCCCAGCCACAGCCGAGCTCTAAAATCTGTTGCCCATCTTGCAAACGGGCATGGGCACAAGTTTGTGCTAAGGCGAAAGTTTCAGCATCGTCTAAGGTTTGCGTATCAGCTTGCCAGAAACAACTGCTGTATTTACGATTTACCCCCAGACAATATTGATAAAACTCCGCAGGGATTTCGTAATGCTGCGCATTGGCTTTTTCAGGCAGTGGTGCAATCTCGGCAACACGCATTGCTTGGGTAAACCTAATCAAGTCAGATTGTGCACGTTCACAATCTTGTTCAGAAATTTCTTCTAGGCGCACAGCACACAGGCGGCGGATGCCTTGGCGAATCAGAGCATCGGGTAACAGGCCTTTTTCGGCCAACTGCAGGGCAAACGTTGTAATCATTGGGATAGATGTGGAGTTGTGAATAGTTATTATTGCAGTATAAGTCCTTTTGAAAAGGCATTAAGTTTCCGCTCACACAATTTTTTATCTTTTACATAACTTGAAATTACCACCTATCAATGCGCGTGTTTACTGGCTTTAGGTGTATACTAACCTGTATAGTCAAAGCATGATTGATTTTGTTTGGATACTTCTATGTTAAAAAAATACTGGTCTACCACATTGTTTTTTTTGATGATATTGATGCTTAGCCTGTCTGGCTGTACCGCAAGCACTAAACCTTCGCAAGCTGGAAAAAATACTGATTGGTCTACTTATGGGATGAACCCGCAAGCGCAACGGTTTTCACCATTAACGCAAATCAATCGGCAAACGGTTTCGACCTTGGCACCCGCTTGGAAAGTAGAAACAGGCGTCAAGGCCACCTTTCAAGCGACCCCCATTGTGGTGGATGGCGTGATGTACGTGAGTTTACCCTTTAACCATGTACTGGCATTAGATGCCGCCAGTGGCAAGCAACTATGGAAATACACGCATGTACGTAAGGCCGATTGGCCAATGTGCTGTGGCCCCGCGAATCGGGGTGTTGCGGTGGCTGAGGGCAGGGTATTTATCGGTACCGTGGATGCCAGACTGATTGCTTTGGATGCAAAAACCGGCGATAAACTGTGGGACATTGATGTTGCAGCCAACCAAGTGAATACTGAGCAACAAGACACCCTCAGCGGCAATGACCCCAATAAAACACGTAAAGTCACCGGTGGCACAGGGGTGGGCATTGCCATGGCCCCAGTGGTTTACCACAACAAAGTTATTATTGGCATCACAGGGGTGGGCTATGGGCTTCATATCGACAATCCTCGCAGTGACGCGCCATTAGGGGCAGTGATTGGCGTCACTGGCCGCTATGGACGTCCGGGCTTTCTCGCAGCTTTTGATGTGAAAGATGGTCATGCCGTTTGGCAGTTTGACACCATCCCGCAAAAAGGCTGGGAAGGGGGCTTTACCTTGCAAACCGCCGATGGCAGTCAGTTTGATCGCGATGTCGCGGCAGAAAAAGCGGCCATGCTTGAGTATCCAGACAGTGCCCGATTTGGTGGGGGCTCGGCATGGAGCACGCCTGCGATTGATACGCAAAGCAATACCTTATTTTTTGGCACCGGCAACCCTTCACCGCAAATGAATGATGTGTCTCGGCCAGGGGATAACTTATACACCGTTTCACTCGTTGCCTTAGATACTGAGACCGGTCGCTATAAATGGCATTATCAACAAGTCCCCCATGATTTATGGGGCTACGATTTAGCCAGTCCACCAGTCATTTTTGACTACACCGTGGCAGGAAAGACGATTCCTGCGGTTGGCCAAGCCAGCAAAACAGGCTGGTTTTATATTCATGACCGCACTACGGGCCGCTTTATCGCCAAATCTCAGGCCTTTGTACCGCAAAAAAACTTGTTTAAAAAACCCACCTTGGATGGCACGGTCATTTATCCTGGCATTTTGGGCGGCGCAAACTGGTCACCCGTCAGTGTAGACCAACAACACCAAACCGTATTTATCGCAGCCATGCACAGCCCGATTAAATATACCGTACATGAAACTGAGGTAAAAGCTGGTGAAAAACCCATCCGCTATGCAGCCAGTGAACCCACAGATGATGCGCGCTGGGGCTTGCTCAGCGCCATTGATTTGATTTCGGGTAAGATTCGCTGGCAACATCAAACCGCGCAACCGCTGATAGGTGGTGTCTTAGCCACCGCTGGCGGCTTGGTCTTTTGCGGTGAAGGCAACGGCATGTTTACGGCCTACGACAGCGACTCAGGCAAAGTGTTGTGGCAAAGCCAATCAGACTATGGTGTTAATGCGCCACCCATCACATATCAACTCAACGACGAGCAGTATATAGCCGTAGTCAGTGGCGGCAATTCACTGTTTGGTTTTAAACAAGGCGATGCGATTATGACGTTCAAGCTCAAGAAGTAACGCTATAGCATCTGTCCCATGCTGGATTGTTTATTCAGTGCGGGGGAGATAACTCCAAAAGCCT
>JAIXZQ010000370.1 GCA_027489475.1 Methylophilus sp. | reverse complement strand
GCGGCCGGAGCGATCCCCACGTGCGCGACCGCTACGAACGCGCCTTCTCGCTGGCGCGCCTGCTGCATCTCTCCGCCGCCGGCTGGCAACGGGTGGCGCGCCTGGCGTGGGAACTGGATAGGCGCGGCGAGGTGCTGCCGCTCACCGATCTCATCATCGGCGTGACGGCCTTGGAGCACCAAGCGGCCGTGCTCACCTTCGACCGCCACTTTCACAAAATCCCCGGCTTGGTCGTCGTCTCGGACCTAAGCTAAGGCGAAGCGCGAACCCATTTTAAATTGTTCAGGGCCTCCTAGCTCCCGGTGCTGCTGCGGGGTTAGGTTGCGCAAAATCGACGACTAGCTGCACTGCTGGTGCAGCTTCGGGAGTTGCACCGTTGGCCACTACGCATAGCAATCGTGAGCCGCGGTAACCCTCTCCCTCACCGTTATAGAAAACTTCATTCGCTCCGTCGGGTAGCGCGCGCGCCAGAGCGACAGGAAACAATGGGATCTTTTTTTCTCCCTCGGCTGCGATCGCACCGTAAGGAATAGGCGAAGAAATGCCGGGGGCTATGGTCTCCATTTTGCCGCCCACTTTCGCGAACAAAGGCCGTGAGGTAAAATTGGCAACACGGACCGTATGGAGAGGAAACACGTCCAATCCATCGGCCACGGCGACTCCGCGAACAGCCGGAACTCTACCTTGCTGACCAGGCTGCCCCGCGATTAACAACAGATATTCCGACGACTTTACCGTCGGCCAAGCTATCTCGCCGATTTTCAAAGGCAAAGGAGGGCCCGGCGGCTTGCCACCAGACGTTCCAGGCGCAGGCGGAGGCGGTCCGCCGACTGGCCGTGCAAAGAGGAGAAAAGGTTTACCCACTTCTTTTACCGGCCAAGGGCGAGAGCGCCGGTTCAGCGAAGGAGAGATTGGTTGGGTATCGCTGCCGCCCATGCCCACCAAAAGCTCTACGCCAGAAAGTGCCCCCCCTGGCACCCAAATTGCCCGTGCCTGAACGCGAGGCGCATCAACTGGAGGCCTGCTAGGACCACCCTGTGCATTTAGTCCATGCGCGACCGCCAATAGACCAAACAAACACAAGAGCTTCGCACAGGCTGAACTGAGGCTAAAACCAAAGTGCATGGGAAATTAGATGTCGTCAGGGCTAAGCCAGCGGAAAGAAACGATCTTGAATCTACGGCCAAAAGTATCAGCAGCCGTCGGATCCATAATGTCTGCAATTGTAGGTGCGGGGGCTGTGCGGACTAAGTCAGGAATACGCTGCACTGTAGCCTCACACCAAGCACGCCCCTCCACTGCATCAGTGACAGGATTGACCACATCTCCGTAGCTACGAACCACAAAAGTATCGGAACGGACCGACATAAACTGCGCGATTGCAGCAATTACGTCCGCCTGCATGAGGGCTGCGCTGCTGCTGTTTTGGTAATCGGCAGTTGTTATATCGTTATTAAGAGACGTTGTCGCAGTGGAGGTAGCTCCACGAATCGCAGCATCAATTGCTCCGGAACGGACAAACTGAGATAACGACCGGAACGGTTCGCCGACTACGCGCCCAGCACCTGCGTGATTCTTCACTCGATCCACGATTCGAGCAGCTAGATCTGCCACCTCGGCGTCAGTGAGTTCGCGACCAACCGCGCTAAGAAGGCGGACGCCTGGAACTCCAATGCCAGCTGTGCTGATTACCGGAGGGGTGCTAGATGCAAGGTCATCTATATTATTGGCACCATAAGGCGTGCGGAAGAAAGCCGCATTAAGATTCGTAGAATTAGCCGTGGCACCAAGAGCATTGTAACTCCAGTTTCGAATACGCCCGCCAAGAACCGCCTTCCATGCCTCGACCGAAGTGGAATTTACATTAAACGCACCGCGAATCATTAGATATCGCGCGGCTCGGTTCTCATTCCGAAGATCCGCGAGCGTAGGCGCGCCGGACTCGGGCACGAATATTTCCATGTAAGGGTTGGCCAGAACTGTATTAGAATCAATTGGGACAGCCGTAGTCCGCGGGAAAGACGACAAGAAGCTCTCATCAAACGTATTATTTAGCGTGGATCCCTGAGTGCTACCCAGTGCATACGGAACAGTGCCGATAGCGTGCCGCAACTGAGCTAAGTTGGTTACCTGCTGACTTGGAATATCAAACAAAATACGCACTTCACCGTCTCGGAAAGGCGAACCAGATCCAGGTAGGGCCGTGTTTGATGATGAATCCTCCAGCCAATTGGAACTGGCAAAGGGTTCATAATATCCAGCCGCG
This sequence comes from Methylophilus sp., assembly GCA_027489475.1. Classification (GTDB taxonomy): domain Bacteria; phylum Pseudomonadota; class Gammaproteobacteria; order Burkholderiales; family Methylophilaceae; genus Methylophilus. The sequence continues at coordinate 1,043 of JAIXZQ010000370.1, read as the reverse complement.
TTGAACACTGCTGCTCTCGGATCATAAGTGCCAGCCGCAGCCCCATCAGAAAAGGATGCCAAGCTCCTGAGCAGTTCGAAACCCAGCCCAGCACTCGATGGATCAAGAGGCAAATCGGTGCCAGTGTCAAAAGCAGGAAGTCCCGAGTAGGTTTGCAACGCAGTCCAACCAGAACTGTCCACCTCTAACGAAAAGCTCGTGGGCGTAATCTCGGAATTCGGTGCAGCTGCCGCCAAGATAACCATAGCCGTAGGGGTTGCAGTTGCCGGCACTGCGGTGCCCAAAACCGCATAACTCGTGGCCGAAGCATTTAGCGTGGCACCTCCACTGGTGCGCACAATTTCGCCCGGCTGAAAAACACGTGCATCTACAACTGCGCTTAACGGACCGGCGGGAATACTGACTGAGTGGACGACAGCGTTGGTGCTATCCTTAAAATCCACCGTAAAAGCAGGGAGGGACACAGATACCCGGAGATTGTTGGCAGGAACATCTATTCTGCTGGCGTAGGGATTCCAAAGCTCTGCGACTATTCGATACTGCAACTGTCGAGAGGTTGATTCATAGCCAAACTGAATACCCACTTCAGTCAGTGTAGGAGCAACTGATGCAATCGGCCAAACTGTTCCAGTTCGTGCAACCACAGTATGTGCCCTGTAATTGGCATCCGTGGACAAGGTAGAGGCATACGCCCGAGGAGTAAGGGCAGCTTGCGTGCCCGAGCTTGCCGGACCGGTGGCACTCGCATCTGACCAATCACGCCGCAAGCGCCCGTTGGCGACAGTAGTGTCGGCAAGCACTCCTTTGGCTAGCGGAGTATAATCATGGAAAAGCGCACGTTGCTCGGCAACTGTGACCTGAAGGGTATTGGCTCCATCTCGAACGAAAGGTAGCTGCAGGCGGCTGACCACTTTCTCCAGATCAAGCTTGGGATAACCAGTCGCAGCTTCGCCATTAAAAACACCAGTTCCAATTGCACGATCTACTACGTGCCGGCTGAGACCAAGTTGACGCAAAACATCCGCTTGCGCCGTATCAGAATT
>JAIXZQ010000238.1 GCA_027489475.1 Methylophilus sp. | reverse complement strand
TGATTGCGCGTCTTGCGCATCCATCACTATGATGCTACTGCCCAAATTACAGCCAAAGTCACCGCCAACATTTACCCGCGTGAGACGGCAACCGGCAGGGCAGGGTGAACTATCTTCGCCAACAAGCCTTCGATGGGTGAGACATCAGCGCAGTAGAAGACTAAGCGCACGCCGCAAAAACATGCAGTTTTTTTCATCGGGCACCCAAGCTTGGCCTCGCATGAGGGCTGATTCTTTAGGCAATGTCAGCCCCGCTGAACACAGATTCTTATGGGTAAGACGTTGGCGATTCAGTTGGAAAGCCGACGGCTTACATATGTTGCCGTTAGTCGCGCTGTTGTGTCTGTTTCTCTGGCTGGGGACTATCTGGCATTGGGACCGCAGTTTGCTAGCCGCTGTGACGCTGCTGATTGCCTTGCTGTCAGGACTGTTTGTATGGTTGCTCGGGGTGATTGCCTTAGTCCCTATCGTCGGCCCTTTGATTGTTAAAGTGTTAAGCCTAAGTATTATTTGGCTACTCAATGCGGTCGGCTATTTGCTGTCGTATATTGCCATCCGTCGCGGCTACAGCCGAGACGTGCTGACTTATCGTGGCCTGACGATTGCCCTGATTATCGGTATTATTCTGGGCTATGGGCTGGCTAAGGGGCTAGACTCTGTAGCGTGGTTGGCGCATGTGTAAAATCCCTGTGCAATCTGTTGATTAACTTGGCATGGCCTTGCAGCTTATTGCTTGTTTTGCTTGGTAAAAATATAGTTTTCAGTATAATTCGCCGCTCTTAAGCCTGTGTGCCAGTGATCACGGCAGCTAAGGGCAATTTCGGTGCTTGTGGGCACATTATTATCGGGTACGCATGCTCGCCAGTCATTCCTTTTTATCGCAGCTTTCGCCATTGATGGCCATGGTGCTGGCTTGCCTGTTGGGCGGCGTCCTCAGCGTATCGGTTGCCGCATTGTTTGCGCTCAATACGCAAAAGCAACGCGTCCCTTTATTGGTGAGTTATGCCATAGGCGCGCTGTTGGCAGCCGTTTTTTTAGAGATTTTGCCGCACGCAATCGAGACCACGCCCAACGTTGAGGCGATGACCGGCATGATGCTGTTTGGCATTTTGCTATTTTTTGCGCTGGAAAAACTGGTGTTGTGGCGGCATTGTCATGGTGACCATTGTGAAATGCATGCGCCACATGACGAAGCGCATTGTCCAGATTTGCAGTCAACAGAATCACCACCAAACGCCGCCGCCAGCAAGTTTAAGCCGGTGACTTCAGGCCCTGCCTTGTTGCACGTTCATGGCCCTGACTGTCATCATGACCATGCGAGCCATGCCAGTACGCTGTCTCGTAATCCATCTGTACGCCACGAAGAGCAGCCCCACGAGCATGATCATGGCCGTAGCGGCATGATGATTATGATAGGCGATACCTTTCATAACTTTGTCGATGGCATCTTGATCTCGGCAGCGTTTATGGTGGATATGCAAGTGGGCTGGGTCACCGCGCTGGCGATTATTGCACATGAAATTCCGCAAGAAGTGGGTGATTTTTTGATTTTGCTGCACTCCGGCTACAGCAAGCGCCAAGCCTTTTTGTTTAACATCGCCTCAAGCCTCGCCACCTTGCTGGGAGGCGTGTTGGCGTATAGTGCATTGAGTCTGGTACAGCATTGGGTGCCGTATATTCTGAGTCTGGCCGCGGCCAGCATGTTATATGTGGCGGTGGCAGATTTGATTCCTGGCTTACATAAACGCACTGCATTGCGTGACACCTTGATGCAATTATTGTTAATTGCATTGGGCGTGGCCTCGGTGGCCGCGGCCAAGTTTCTGATAGAAGGATAAGAGAACCTCATTATGCAAAATACTCCAAAAGTCGGCTTTGTGTCGCTGGGTTGCCCCAAGGCAGGCTCAGATTCCGAGCGCATCTTGACACAGTTGCGTGCTGAGGGCTATGAGATTAGCAACAGCTATGAGCAATCCGATTTAGTGGTGGTGAATACCTGCGGATTTATTGATTCTGCCGTGCAAGAGTCGCTGGATGCGATTGGCGAGGCGCTTAACAAAAATGGCAAGGTGATTGTTACCGGCTGTTTGGGCGCCAAAAAAGAGGTGGTCACGGGTGCACACCCCAGCGTGTTGGCAGTCACTGGCCCGCACGCACTTGAAGAAGTGATGGGTCATGTGCATACCCATTTACCCAAGCCGCAAGACCCCTACACCGATCTGGTGCCGCCACAAGGCATACGCCTGACGCCGCAGCATTACGCCTATCTCAAAATCTCTGAAGGCTGTAATCACCGTTGTAGCTTTTGCATTATCCCCAGTATGCGTGGCGATTTGGTCAGCCGGCCGATTGGCGATGTGTTGAACGAGGCTGAGCGCTTGGTGAATGCAGGCGTGTCAGAAATATTGGTGATCTCGCAAGACACCTCGGCTTATGGCGTGGATATGAAATTCCGCAAAGGTTTTTGGAACGGTCGCCCTGTCAGAACGCATATGACTGAACTCAGTCAGGCGCTCGGCGAGTTGGGCGTCTGGATACGCTTACATTATGTCTATCCATATCCGCATGTGGATGATGTGATTCCGCTGATGGCCGAAGGAGCGATTTTGCCTTACTTGGATGTACCATTTCAGCATGCCAGCCCAGCCATCCTCAAGACGATGAAACGCCCAGCCAGCAGTGAAAACAACCTTGCACGCATTAAAGCCTGGCGCGCCGCCTGCCCAGAGATTGCCATCCGCAGCACCTTTATTGTTGGCTTTCCGGGTGAAACTGATGATGACTTTGCGCAATTGCTCGATTTTATGCAAGAGGCCGCGTTGGACCGCGTGGGCTGTTTTGCCTATTCAGCGGTGGATGGTGCCGCCGCCAATGCCTTGCCAAACCCTGTGCCTGAGGAAATCAAACAAGAACGCCTGAGCCGCTTTATGGAAGTGCAAGAGCGCATCAGTGCCGCCAAGGTCGCCGCAAAAGTAGGCAGCCTGCAAACAGTGTTGGTCGATGAACTCACAGAGGATGACG
>JAIXZQ010000067.1 GCA_027489475.1 Methylophilus sp. | reverse complement strand
CAGCGCCTGCTTGACCGGGTGATAAATGCGCAAGGTGTTGATACCGGTGGTGCCCGATTGCATTTGTACCTGTGGCCAGTGGATGCCGGGCTCATAATCAAGAAACGCGCGTGCCAAGTGCAAACCACTGTCTCGCCAAGGCAAACGCAGCAGATAGCTGGCCGTGCTCATCAACATGGCACGCATGCGAAAATTGAGCCAGCCGCTGTGATTGAGCATAGCCATACACGCATCCACCAACGGCCAGCCAGTTTGTCCTTGTTGCCACGCCTGTAAGCGCACACTGCGCTCAGCGTCAGGAACGACGAGCGGCAACTGATCAAACAGCGGTGAATAACTTTCAAACTCTAGGCGCGGCTCGCTTTCGAGCTTTTGCATAAAATGGCAGTGCCAATGCAAGCGGCTCTCAAAGCTGTGTAAATTACGTTTAGCCGAAGATTGGCTAACGGTGTGTGCCGTCTCGCGCGTGGTTTGCACCAGGCTACGCAGACTCAGCGCGCCCCAGGCCAGATAAGGCGACAATCGACTACAAGCATGGATGGCACTGATGGGGCTAGAAATGCCGCCCTGATAACGCTGCACACGGCGATGGAGAAAATCCGCCATCACCGCCTCGGCAACACCCACACCGCCTCTCTGGCGGTCGGGTTGCGGCTGGCCTGCCACCTGTGGCAAGCGATCGAGGCCATGGTGTGGCAATTGCACCCCCACCGCACTGCTGGGCAAGGGCTCAGGTCGCCCCTGCATGCGGCTGTCCCAAGTCGCTTGCCAGCGGTTACGGTCAGACAGTCGGCGGACCACACCATTTTGCGGCCACTCATGCCAGCGGATGCCTTGCTGCCTACACCATTCCAACACGTCGCGGTCTATGCGATAGGTGTGATCATTGCCGGTTTCTTCATGGCTATACAAAGCGGCAATGCCGAACTTGGCATGCAAGCGGCGCAACAAAGCGACTGGATCATGGTGATAAACATGCAAATGCAAGCCCAAGCCTTGCAACCCGGCAGCCAAGCCTTGCAGACATTCACGCACAAATTGCGCCTGACTGAGACTGGCATCGTCGGCGGCCCACACTTGCGGTGCCCAAATAAACAGTGGCAACACCTTGCCTGCCGCGCAGGCGGCAGACAATGCCACGTGGTCGGTGACGCGTAAGTCACGCTTAAACCACACCACATGCAAGGCTTCAGCTGCCATGGTCATGCATCCAATAAATGATATCGGCTAGCATAGGACTGCGGCCGCGCAAGGGGCGCGCCAGTTTGGCCACCATGTCTACATGGCCATACTCCGCATAGGTTTTCACTTGCACCTGTCCGCCTTGTGCCTGTATGGCCTCGGCCAGCCGTAAGCTGTTACGTGGCCAAACCGTATTATCTTTCAGGCCCGCCATCAACAATAACGGCGGGGCATCTGGGCGGGCGTAGTGAATCGGCTGCGACAGGATTTCATGTTCTGGTGGACCAAAGATGGCGCGCAAGCGGTCTGAGGTCAATGGCAAAAAGTCATAGGGCCCGGCCAGCCCAATGCCGCCACGAATATCACTGGGATGCAGGCCAACCTCGGCCAAATAGGCCGGATTGAGCAACAGCATGGCCACTAAATGTGCGCCCGCCGAGTGCCCCAATAAAAACAAGGGCTGTGCGCCGCCCTGTGGCGCCAACAGATGTTGTTTGACCCATTGCACGGCCAGCGCCGGGTCTTGCATCAGCTGTGGAAACTTGACTTCGGGATACAGGCGGTAATCGGCAATCACTACGATATTGCCTTGCGAACATAAGGCCTCGGCAACAAATAAATAGTCCTGCTTACTGCCTGAGTCCCAACTGCCGCCATAAAAAAACAGCACCACCGGCAATGCTTGTCTGGCCGACGACTGCAACGCAGCGGCACGTGGACGGTAGATATCCAAGCGCTGGCGCGGCAAAGGGCCAAACGCCACATCCCGATCAATGTGTAAGTCTTGCGCAGGAATCACGGCATTGAGCAAGGTGACGGGTCTACACGCAGCTAAGGCCAAGCCCGCCAACCCGCTCAAAGTCACACGCCGCATTAAGTTTACAGAGAAAGCTCGCATCGCTTGGGATGACAGACGAGGGCCCATAAAATTCCCATCGACCCGTGGTGTGTATTAATGATTGGCAATAAACACCCGGTTGCGGCCCTGCTGTTTGGCCGAATACAGCGCGGCATCCGCCAATTTCATCCACTGCGTGATATTGGCTTGCGGCAACAGTTGCGCGGTAGAAATCAGGCCAAATGAAGCCGTATAGTGAATCTGCTGACCTTGCTCATTGAGGACACTGTGGTCAATCTCGGCGCGCAAGCGTTCAATCACCCGTGCCGCCTCATGCAGCTCGGTCATTGGCATTAAAATACCAAATTCTTCACCGCCCAAGCGGCCTACACTGTCACTGTTACGCAGTGCATTTTTGCAGCGTAAACAAAAATTTTGCAGCACCAAATCGCCCGTCAAATGGCCATATTGGTCGTTGATTTTTTTAAAATGGTCGATATCTACCATGGCAAATGAAAACGGCACCTGATAGCGCTGGGCGCGCTGTATCTCGGCGGCTAATGCCTGCATAAAATGGCGCCGATTAGCGATGCCGGTCAAAAAATCGGTATACGCAAACTTGTCGGCTTCTAAATGCAACTGATAAATGCGCCAGCCCACCAGCAAGCCGGCCAGTAAAAACACCACCAGCAACATCCCGGCATACATCAGGCCCTGATTGGTATGTTGTTGCAAGCGCTGCTGGCTCTCGTTCACCGTCTGACTGGCATAGTGATTGGCCTGCATCATCAAGTGCGACGTTTGCGCAAGTGCGTGCTCCCAGTGCGTTTGCCAGTTTTGTTGGCGACGCTGGAGTGATTGCGCCGAGCCTCGCGGCGTTTGCGCCAGCGCAGATAACAAAAGCTGGGTTTCACGTTCGAGCGCGGTGAGAGTTTGTTGCAATGCGCTTAAGGTGCGCGCAGCGATGCCGTGCCTATGCTGCATGGCTGCCAAGGATGCCGCCACACTGCGCTGATAATTCAGCATCCACTGTTGCGTGTGTGTGCTGCCTTGCTGCTCGGCCGTCGCTTGGCTTGCCAGTAATACCTGACTGCGTAGCTGATGCAATTGCGATTGCAGCCCCTGCGCAGCATTGGCCACCGCAAACGGTTGTTCATACAACTTGCGCGTGGTCAGATGCATTTCACGCATGCTGGAAAAATATAACCACAAAAACAGCAACACCCCAACCAGCACAATTAAAAAGCCAGCGGCCAAAATATACAGCACGGCATGTTTTCGGGGTCTATTCATGGGCCTACATATTGCCTAGTGCGCAGCGCGACTAGTTTAGTCTGCCTCAAGCAAACGGGTAATCATGGCCCACTCGCGCGGATCGACGGGGGTAATCGACAAACGATTGCCTTTTTGCAAAATACGCATGGTGGCCAGCTCAGGGATATCGCGCAATTGTTTCAGACTCAACAAACGGGTTTTGCGTACCAGTTTGACATCCACATTGACCCAGCGTGGGTTTTCGGGGGTGGATTTGGGGTCATAATATTTGTGACCGGGCACAAACTGAAAACGGTCTGGATACGCGGGACTACTGACTTCACACAGGCCAACAATCCCCGGCGCCTCGCAGTTAGAGTGATAAAACAGCACACCATCGCCCACCTGCATCTGGTCGCGCATAAAATTGCGTGCCTGATAATTACGCACGCCATACCAATCTACGGTTTGATTAGGAAACCCCGCCAGATCGTCTATCGACACATCGGCAGGCTCAGATTTCATTAGCCAATAACGCGCCATACTAAAAACCTTCTGCTCACTCTTGATTGCCAGTATCATAAACCAAAGTCATCATTGTATTGATTATCATGGCAAAAAACGTTCTAGGCACTCCTCTTATCCCTTGCAGCATGGACCCCCTGACAGGATTTTTACGCGATGGCTGTTGCAGCCATCACCCCGACGACCGCGGCAAACATTTAGTTTGCGCTGAAATGACGGATGAATTTTTAGTCTATTCGCAGTCACAAGGCAATGACTTGATTACGCCTAGACCAGAGTTTGGCTTTGAGGGTTTAAAAGCGGGCGACCGCTGGTGTGTGTGTGCGCGCCGGTGGCTTGAAGCCAGTGAGGCCGGCTATGCCCCGCCAGTGGTGTTAGAAGGCACGCATGAAGCGTGTTTAGAGATTGTTAGCCTGGCAGATTTACGCTATCACGCCTTGCGCTAGTTGGCGCCATGCTGGCTGGGTTTTGTAGAGATGGGGCGATTGCCCGCAGAAATCTGTGGTCTGAAGAATCATCGCGAGGCCACAGTAACGGTATGCTAAGGGGTTACCTGAGCCGCTAATCCTGAACCAAAAAGTTCAGGTGGTAACGACCTAAGGTACATTAGGTTCGCACGCCAAGGGTGCCTTAAAAGAACACCCAACTTAGTGCGATCGCACCGCACCTGATGAGCCGAAACCTATAACAAAGACTAGTTCAAGGAATTTTGGACTCAGGCAACGCCTTAGCACACCGTGTAGCCATCATACGCCCATTTTCAGCGGGTCAAAGTGAAAATTTGAAGGCTATTTACCTAGGCCTATAACAATTTGTGTTGGCCAGACAGGACTTCATCCATCTGTTGCTGCATGTGGGTGATGCGCTTTTTGACCTCACCCACATCCACCCCACCGCTGCGCGTGTTCAACAACTCATGGGTGATGTTCAATGCCGCCATAATGGCAATACGCTCCACGCTGACCATCTTGCCAGCATCGCGAATCTCACGCATTTTGCCATCTAAATAGCCCACAGCCTGCAACAGGCTATCGCGCTCTTCATCGGTACAGGTCACGCTAAATGCGCGGCCCATGATTTCGATATCAATCGGTTGGCCGGCCATGCTTACTGTCCTTCCTCAGGTAAGGCTGCCAGCAACCGTTCGAGCTGCACGCCCGCTTGCGCCATATTGAGTTTCAAAGACTGCGATTCTTGATGCAAGCGTGTGACCTCCTGACGCAGCGACTGGTTCTCGTCACGTAGTTGCCCACACAAGGCAATGAGCTTGTTCACGCGCTCTTCAAGACTATTTAAATCGGCATCCATCAGCCCATTATCTTTTAAAAAAATGAGTGTGGTCAATAGCTAAGCTGTCTTTTTCAAAGTAATTTGACACAATCCACACTGATGATGCGCTGTAATGTTCTGGCAAAAACCCATCGCTTAATCTAAAATGCTCGCTGTTGTCAGGTGCCTGCTCTGTGTTCAACAGCAGCAGGTGAAACTGGGAAACAGGTGCGTGAACCCATCACAAAGCCTGTGCTGCCCCCGCAACGGTAAGCAAGTGCGGGTCTGTCATAACGCCACTGAGGGATACCCTCGGGAAGGCGACAGATCAAACCTTGCCAGCCCGGAGACCGGCCTGTTAACACACGCATGGAAATACCGCGGGGTGACGGTGATTCAAACGACAGGCAGCAGCAATTCTAACTACCTCCGTTTTTATAAACGCTTTTCCCAAAGACGTCTCACGTCTGGTATTTCCCTTTTTAAGAGTTTTGCATGCGGGGTCGCATGCCTAATCAGGGAATATAACAATGAAAAACACACACATGCTGCGCCTGCTCGGGCTGACAGCGACGTTTCTGACTTCGTCATTACTGGCCGATGAGCTGCAACTTAACGATGTGGTCGTCACAGCCAACCGTTTTGATGAAGCCGCCTCTATCCGGCAATCCAATTTACGCATCATCACCAAACAAGAAATTGCGAATAGTCCTGCCATTAGCATTCCAGATATTTTGCGTATGCAAGCTGGCATCAATGTCACCAGCCTGTATGGTAACCAGGGCATAGATGCAACCGTGGATATTCGTGGCTTTGGCGAAGCCGCCACGGGCAATGTCTTGGTGCTGCTCGACGGACAGCGCTTAAACCCCGTCGATGGTGGCAGCATTCAATGGGCAGCTATTCCGCCGCAATCAATCGAACGCATCGAGATTCTTTCAGGGGGCGGCACCGTGTTGTATGGTGATCGCGCCACCGGTGGGGTCATCAACCTGATTACCAATAAATCCGGTAAGCCCGCGGCCTCGCTGACGGCGAGCGTGGGCAGTTATGGCTACCGCGCCGCGGATGCCTATTTGGCGGGCAGCCACGATAATCTGTACTTCAATACTTTTATTCACAGTGCTGACGCCAACGGCTGGCGGCAAAATGGCGACACGCAACAATGGTCGGTCAGCGGACGGGTGGGGCTGTGCGAAACGCAGCATGATAGCTTTATTGATTATGCCGTCTACCGAACCGAAAATGGACTGCCTAGCAGTATTAATCGCGCCACCTTCCGTGACCACCCGCGTGCCGCGCGGACACCGTTTGATTCGCAAACCAAGGAGGGCTTTCGACTGCGCCCTGGCACCACCATCAAGCTGACTGAGACCTTAGATTTTGCGGCTGAATTTGCCTTGAATCATATGAAGACTGACTTTGATAATCCGTCTTTTAGCAGCCAATCAAAACGCGATGCTGACACCTATGCGTTTACCCCGCGCTTTAAATGGGCGCACGGGGGCTTGGGGCAACAAAGCATCAGTGTCTTTGGTTACGATTATTATTACGGCAAAGTCGATGCAGATTATCTTGGCTCATATGCCAACAGTGCCGCCAGACAAGAAAGTCATGCTTTGTACTGGCATAACGACACCGCTCTGACTCAGCAACTCAGCCTGAATGCCGGTCTGCGTCAACAAACCACTCGACAGAAAGCGGACCAAGACGCCTACGACCCGTTTTTTATGCCCGCAGTCGCTGGAAAAAAAACGCACAATAATACAGCCTACGATCTCGGCTTGAATTACCATGAAGCCAGTTGGAGTGTCTATGGCAAAACTGGCAGTAGCTTTCGCGTAGCCACCACCGATGAGCTGTTTGGTGCCGACCCTGTCACCTTCCAACCGCTGTTTTTTGGCAATATTATCCGGCCGCAGACTGCGCATAACTACGAAGTGGGCGCCACTTTTAAGCAGGGCGATTGGCAAGGACGCATGGCGCTGTATCGCTCAAACTTGCGCAACGAAATTGGCTTTGATGGCAACTTGCAAGTAAACACTAACTTTGACCCCACCCGCCGTCAAGGGCTAGAGGCGGAACTGGGCTGGCAACCAATCGCCAGCCTGCAATCAAAACTGGCGTACAGTTATATTGATGCCACATATCGCCGCGGACCTTATCGCGATGAACGCGTACCCTTGGTGCCTAACCACATTGTGCGCGCGCAAGTCAGTTGGCAAAGCCCACGGTTTGGGCGCTATGTTGGTCAAATCAACTATGTCGGGGATCGCTATGTCAGCGGTGATTACACCAATAGTCTAGACAAACTGCCGTCTTATACCACTGTCGATTTACGCGCTAACTGGGATTTCAAGCCAGTCTCTGTGGCCTTGGTGGCACAAAACCTAACCGACAAAAGGTATGCCCCGTATGGTATTTTCAGTACGTTTCAAAACGATTATTTTTACTTTCCAGCCGATGGTCGTTCGTTCTACCTGAGCGTACGATACGATTTCAAATAAACGGTTTTGGCGGCAGCATCCTGTCGATGATATGATGCTGCTGATATACATGGAGTTTTCAATGAACGCATTATCAAACAAACATACCCTCTGGACAGCCTTGGCACTGGCCTTCTTTATGCTTCTCACCCGCGGTAGCCATGTGCTTACCGCCGTGTCTCTTCCTGACGCCAGCGTGATGCTGTTTTTGCTGGGCGGGCTTTTGCTTGGCCGTGCAAGTTGGTTTGCGGGGTTGTTTTTGCTGGCCACAGCGATTGATTTCGGCGTGGCGGCGATAGACCCGGCGCAAGGTTTTTGCCTAACCGCCGGCTATTGGGGCATGGTACCGACCTATGGGGTCATGTGGCTGGGTGGGTTGTGGCTGGCGCGGCGTGACCAGCCTTTTGCTTGGGCACCATTTAGCCTTGTGGCCCTGGCCAGCAGCACGGTGGCATTTATCTTGTCTACACAGAGCTATTATCTGTTCTCGGCACGTTTTCCGGCACAAGGGCTGTGGGTATCCTTGCAGCATGGCTGGGAATATTTACCAGACTGGTTGTTGTATACCGGCTTTTATACCCTGCTGATTTTGCTAGGCAAACAGACGCTGGATTGGCTAAACAACAATGTTCGCCCCGTGCGCCAACAGCCTTAAGCGAACCTCACCTACGACAAGCCGCAGCATGCGGCTTTTTTTATCATGACCCACGCCTACACAGACGCTGAGCGCGCTGCCATCTATAAAGTCATTGCCGAGCGCCGTGACATGCGGCACTTTTTGCCGACGCCGATTGCGCCTGACATGTTGCAGCGTCTGTTGACTGCCGCGCACCATGCGCCCAGTGTTGGCCTGATGCAGCCTTGGCGCTTTATTCGCATTAGCGACCCCAACTTGCGCCAACGCATGCACGCGCTGGTTAGTGCAGAGCGTCTTGAAACAGCAGAAGCCATCGGCAAACAAGAGGACAGCGCGCGCAAGCAAGCCTTTTTGGCGCTCAAGGTTGAAGGCATTTTAGCGTGTGGCGAGTGTCTGGTGGTGACCCTATCGGATAATCGCGAAGCGCATATTTTTGGTCGTCGCACGCTGCCAGAGATGGATATTGCCTCCGTCAGTTGTGCCATCCAAAACCTGTGGCTGGCGGCGCGTGCCGAAGGCATAGGCATGGGCTGGGTCAGTATGTTTGATCCAGCGGCACTGTCGGCCTTGCTGGGCCTGCCGCCAGATGCCAAACCTGTGGCGATTTTATGTTTGGGCTATGTGCCCGCTTTTTATGAAGCCCCCATGCTTGAACAAACAGGCTGGCGACAGGCACGCCCATTGGCCGACATGCTGATGGAAAACGGCTGGCAGCCCAGTCCTGCTCACGATGCAAAGGAGTCCCCATGAGCCTTCATTTAGTGCTCGGCGGCGCGCGTTCTGGCAAAAGCCGCTACGCCGAGCGTTTGGCAGCGCGCACAGAGCGGCCTGTCACCTATATTGCCACCGCACAGGTCTATGACGATGAATTTAAACAGCGGGTTGCCCACCACCAGCAACAGCGCCCGCCTTATTGGACAACCATAGAAGCGCCGTTTGCATTGGCCGACACCTTACGCGCCCATGATGACGAGGACGGCTGCGTGATCGTGGATTGCCTGACCTTATGGCTGGCGCAATGTATCTGCCCTGACTGCGACAAGCCCAGCCATGTCACTTGGCAAGCAGAACGCGAGGCACTGTTGGCAACCTTGCCCACGCTACGCGGACAGATTGTGCTGGTCAGCAACGAGGTCGGCATGGGTATCGTGCCGTTGGGGGCGATTAACCGGCAATTTCAAGATGAACAAGGTCGGCTCAACCAAGCGGTGGCCGCACTGGCACACCAGGTGACCTTTGTGGCGGCAGGCTTGCCGCTGACATTAAAAGGAACATGATGGAAACTTTTATTTTACGTGGCGAGTTTATCGCCTTGTGTGACTTGCTCAAACTGACCGGCATCGCAGACAGTGGTGGTCAAGGCAAAAGCATGGTGGCTGAGGGCTTGGTGAGCGTTGATGGCGAGATAGAACGCCGAAAAACCGCCAAAATCCGCGCTGGACAGCAGGTAAAAGCGATGGGGCAGACTGTCCAAGTATTGGCCGCTGACTAGACCAGATTCACGCTTAGCCAGCGTTGCCGCGGCGCAGATTGTTGCCAATGCGCTTAGTCGATCAGCGATTAACAAAGTCTATCTTGGGCACTGTGCCCTGCAAATCCAATCGGGTCAGGCTGGCGTAATCCACCTGAAAACGAAACAAGCCTTTGAGCGGCATGTTAAGCACATGCGCAATCAGCGCGCGTATCATGCCGCCGTGCGTGACCACCAACACATGCTCACCGGTATGTTTGGCCTGCAAAGCCTGTAAACAATCCACGCCGCGTTGCTGTAATGCGGCAAAGGTTTCGCCATTGGGCGGGGCCAGCTCGGCATAATTTTGCGCCCACACATCAAACAGCTCTCGCGGAATCGCATCCCACGCTTGCATCTCCCAATCGCCAAAATGCAGCTCTTGCAAGCGTGCATCATGCTGCACTTGCATGGGCGCAGCCATGGCTGAGGATACCGAGAAACTTGGCAAGGTTTGCACCAGCGCATGCGCCAGTTTGCTACAGCGCTGAAGCGGGCTGCTATACACGGCATCAAACGCTGTATCGTGCAGTTTGTGTCGCAGGTCTGCCAGCTCTTGGTCAAACTGCGGTGATACGTCGAGGTCGCTTTGTCCATAGCAGATGCCAGCCTCCACTTGCAGGCTGGTGTGGCGCACTAGGGTCAATTTCACAGCATGCGCTCCCAGACAATCAGGCCAAGATAAAACGCCAGCTCAGTGAGTTGCTGTGTCGCCCCCAAGGTATCGCCAGTATAGCCTTGCAACTGCTTGAGCAAGGTGCGGCGCCAGAGCAGCCACACCGTCACCACAGGCAATCCGGTACACAGCACAAACGCCACAGCCCCTTTGAGCGGATGGTGTAGCAGCAACAAGACCACAAACAGCAACCAACAAGCCAGTCCCGTCGCCAATGCCACCTGCAAGTCCAGCCGAGTCAATTGGGTGGCCAAGGGTTTGGATTTACCCTGAAAGCGCACATACTGCGCCGTGGCCATGATCAATACGGCCGCCAAGCGGCTCAAAGCATGGCCGCACAGCCAAGCAAACGGCAACAGCGCTGCGCTGAGTGAGGATAACGCGTGAAACTTGGCGAGCAAGATGCCCACCAGCGCAATCGCACCATAGCTGCCCAAGCGCGAGTCTTGCATGATTTCCAGTTTGCGCGCGCGGTTTAAGCCGCCACCCAGACCATCGGCACTGTCTGCCAAGCCATCTTCATGAAACGCACCGGTCAGCAGGATGGTGGTGGCCATACTGCCGAGTATGGCCAGCGCGGGCGGCAAGCCCAAACTGAGTAGCCACCAACTTAGCGTGGCCATCAGCCCAACCAGCAGACCCACCAGCGGAAAATAGCGGGCAGCCTGATTGAGGTCGCTTTCTTTAAAATTGGGATGAGGAGGCACGGGGATACGGGTAAAAAACCCCACCGCCAATAAAAAAAGTTGCCATTGCTGTTTTAACATGCTGTGCTCACGTCGCTGCTTGACTGACACCAGCGCTGTCAAAGCTGGCCATCT
>JAIXZQ010000379.1 GCA_027489475.1 Methylophilus sp. | reverse complement strand
GCAGCGGCTATGAGGTGTTTCGTCGTGATGGCCAGTTGCCAGCCACCTATGAAGTGGTGTTTGTGCATGCTTGGGTAGGCAGTCAGCCGTATACGCCGCCTGGGACACATCCTGTGCAATTGATGCCGCGTCAGTCGCAGAAAGAATAGCTATCATGGTAGACACAACGCCTGTTTTTCACGACGCAGTGGGCGCGATTAGGCCAGATGCATTAGACAGCTTGCCAGCACAGTTTTTTGTTACCGGCACCGATACTGGCGTGGGCAAAACCACAGTCACGGTGGCTTTGATGCGTGCGCTGGTGGCCACAGGTCGGCGCGTGGTGGCCATGAAACCCATTGCCTCTGGCTGTGAATGGATAGACGGTGTTTGGCAAAACGAAGATGTGGCCAAGCTGGTGGCCGCCAGCAATGTGGCTGCGCCATTGTCCTTGATTAACCCGTATCGCTTTGATCCGCCGATTGCCCCTCATATTGCCGCTGAGCAAGCAGGGGTCAACATCTCGCTGGCGGTGATTGCGCAGGCTTATTTAGCGCTCAAAGCCCTGGCAGATGTGGTGATTGTAGAAGGTGCGGGTGGCTTGCTGGTGCCGGTGAATACGCAGCATACGCTGGCCGATCTGATAGCCACTCTACAGTGCCCTACCCTGTTGGTGGTGGGCATGCGATTAGGCTGTATCAACCATGCCTTGTTAACGGCTGAAGTGTTGCGTCAGCGCCAATTAGCGCTGTGCGGCTGGGTGGCCAATCACGTGGATCCGGCCATGGCTGCGGCAGAAGAAAATCTGACTACCTTGAGTCACTGGCTGGGGCAGCCACCGCTCATGCGTCTGCCTTACTGCGCCGCTTAAGGCTAGGCGCTTTGTTTGCGCGCTGCGCAAGCGATCAAGAGTCGCGCCTCAGGGTGGCTGCTTTGCTGGGCGGCCATTTGCGCCACAAATGCACGCCCTTGTGCGCCCCAGTGGGCCTCTGGCAATGCCGTCAGCATACCTTGCAGGGCCTGATTCATGCGTGTTTGTATAAACGGTTCGTCCAATACAGTGCCGGCCTGCGCTTGCGCCACATAACCGGCATAGCCACACACCCCAGTCACCAGCAGCGGCAAGCCCGCTGTCATGGCTTCAATCAGCACGATGCCTGCCAGTTCTGAGCGGGCTGCATGCACCAACAGGTCACAGCCGCGCATCAGCGCCGGAATATCTGGCCGTCCCCCCGCCTCAATACAGCGTGCGCCAACACCGTGTTGCGCGGCAAAGGCGCGCATATTGCTACTAGACTCAAATTCGCCCGCCGCCAACAGCCAGCAGCGCGCTTTCAGCGGTTCGGGCAGGCTACTCAGGGCCACAATCGCGCGATCCACCCCTTTGCGTACAAAGGCTGAGCCAACGGTGAGCAACACGATGGCATCTTTGGGTAAGTCAAATGTCTCGCGTACATGCGCGCGATAATCTTTGGCGGGTAGACTGTCAAACCGCTGCAACGGGATATTGGGCGGAATCAGATGAAAGCGCTGGCTATCGGTGGCATACCAGTGCTGAAACACCGTTTGATCCTGTTGATTCAACAACAATATCTGGGTATTTGCCTCGGCACCAAACACGGCTTGTTCCATGGCAGAAAAAAAGCGAAAGCGGCCAGACCAGCGTTTATAAAAGGGCTCGCGTGCCATGCGGGCGGCATAGCACGGGTCGGCGGCAAAATAGACATCTAAATTTGGCATGCGGTTAAAGCCCACTACCGCATCAAAGGCGTCTGCCCCCTGTCGTGCTTGCACGGCTGCTTGCATCTGCGTAATCAGCGACTGTTGCCGATGATGATTCAGCCAACCGCGCGGCTTGAACAGGTGTACCGCAAGATTGGCAGGCCGTTCGCCACGCCATTCACCGGTGAAAATGGTGACGGTGTGCCCGAGGGCCACACAGTCTTGGGCGATGCGCAACATATCGCGTTGCACGCCACCATAAGGAAAGAACTTTAAGATGAGAAAAGCAAACTTCATGCGCTGGCATTGTATGCGAAAATAGCGGCCATGAAACGCATACTGCTGGTCAAAACCACTTCAATGGGGGATGTGATACACGCCTTGCCGGTGGTGCAAGATGTTGTGCGGCATGTCCCTGATGCCCATATCGACTGGGTGGTCGAACAGAGTTTTGCCGATATTCCTCGTTTGCATCCGCATGTTCAGCAAGTGTTTACTGTCGCGGTGAGACGCTGGCGTAAGCATTGGTGGCGTTGTGAAACCTGGCGCGCGATTACCGCAGTGCGTCAGCAACTGGCGCAGCAACCTTATGATGTTATTCTCGATTTACAAGGCTTGATAAAAAGCGCGGTCATGGCGCGCTGGGCGCAGGGGCCGCGTCATGGCTATGATGCCAACTCGATCCGAGAGCCTTTCGCCAGTCGACTGTATGACCACCGCTATGCCATTCTTTATCGCCAGCACGCCGTGTTGCGCATGCGTCAGTTGGCGGCGCAGGCCTTGGGCTATACGCTTCCAAAGGGCTTGCCAGACTATGGCCTGATTCAGGCAGCGTCTGCGCGCACGGCAGGGCAACCGGCTTTTATCGCGCTGCATGCCACTAGCCGCGCAAGCAAGTGTTGGCCAGAAACACATTGGGTCGCCTTGGGGCAGTATTATGCTGCGCAAGGCGTGGCAATGTGGCTGCCATGGGCTAGCAATGACGAACAGGCGAGAGCCGAGCGCATTGCAGCACAAGTGCCGCAGGCGGTGGTATTGCCTCCCAATAACTTAACGGCCTTGGCGCAATTGATGCCGCAGGCGCAATTTGCAGTGGGTGTCGATACTGGTTTGTCGCATTTGGCCGCAGCCCTCAATTTGCCGGTGGTGGCGCTGTATACCGACACCGAACCGGCATTGACTGGAGTGGCGCCCGGGGCATGGGCGCCGGCCAGCAATCTGGGGGGCAAAGGACTCTGCCCCAGTGTTGAGGCTGTCATTGCGCAGATAGCGCAATGGTCTTTGGGTACGCATACGCCGTCATAGACACGGGTGCGTGGATAGTCAGTGCGCTCAGCCTCGCGGAAGCCATTCGCTCAGAAATAAATCTTGCAGATTCACTGCCGTTACCCTTGAAATCAGTAGGGACATGCCCCACATCCTGCCCATGACAATGATGGTTGGTGGTTTTGCACACACCATTATTCGCTTAGATGTAGACAAAAATTCAGGGGAGCCCCATGCAAGCAGATCAACCAGAACACGTATCCACAGACCACCAACACACGGAAGCGCCAGCGGCGGATGCGACCAGCCAAGACAGTCATGCCGCTGCTGCAACGCGGATTGCCGAGTTAGAGGCCGCACTCGAAGAAGCCAAAGCACAGGTGCTGTATGTCAAAGCCGAAGGCGAAAATATTCGTCGGCGCGCCGCTGATGATATTGATAAAGCCCGCAAGTTTGCGCTGGAAAAATTTAGCGGTGAATTGTTGGCTGTCAAAGACAGCCTGGACGCCGCTTTGGCGGTTGAAAATGCCGATGTGGCCAGTTATAAAAATGGCGTGGAATTGACGGCCAAACAGCTACTCAGCGTGTTTGAAAAATTCAATATTGCAGAAATCAACCCATTGGGTGAAAAGTTTGACCCAAACAAGCATCAGGCCATCAGCATGGTGCCGGCCGAAGGCGAGCCGAATACCGTGTTAAGCGTATTGCAAAAAGGCTACAGCCTAAACGAGCGCGTATTGCGCCCAGCGCTGGTCACTGTGATACAGGCGGCTTAGCCCACGCCTGCAGTTGGCGGCTTCAACCCTAATACAAATAGGGGCTTGAAATCCTTCGCTGCATCCCAATTATGAATACATCAGCATTCAGATTAACGCATTAAGGACAACACTTTATGGCAAAAATTATTGGTATTGACTTGGGGACAACCAACTCATGTGTGGCAGTGATGGAAGGTGGCAAACCTCGCGTCATTGAAAACGCCGAAGGCGCACGCACCACCCCTTCTATCATCGCTTATCAAGAAGATGGCGAAATTTTAGTCGGCGCCCCTGCTAAGCGTCAGGCGGTGACCAACCCTAAAAACACACTGTTTGCCGTCAAGCGTCTGATAGGCCGTCGCTTTGACGAAAAAGAAGTGCAAAAAGACATTGACCTCATGCCTTACACCATCACCAAGGCAGACAATGGCGATGCCTGGGTAGAAGTACGTGGCAAAAAACAGGCGCCGCCACAGATTTCTGCCGAAGTGTTGCGCAAAATGAAGAAAACCGCCGAAGACTATCTGGGCGAAGAAGTGACCGAGGCCGTGATTACCGTGCCGGCTTACTTTAATGATAGCCAGCGTCAGGCCACTAAGGATGCCGGCCGCATTGCCGGTTTGGAAGTCAAACGCATTATCAACGAGCCTACCGCGGCTGCGCTGGCCTTTGGGTTAGATAAACAAGAAGGCGACCGCAAGATTGCAGTGTATGACTTGGGTGGCGGTACGTTTGATATTTCAATTATCGAAATCACGGAGATTGATGGCGAGCACCAGTTTGAAGTGCTCTCCACCAACGGCGATACTTTCTTGGGCGGTGAAGACTTTGATAACCGCATCATCGACTTTTTGGCCGATGAATTCAAAAAAGAAAACGGCTTGGACCTGCGTAATGACTTGCTGGCTAAACAGCGTCTGAAAGAAGCGGCCGAAAAAGCCAAAATCGAGCTGTCTGGCGCGCAACAAACTGAGGTCAATCTGCCTTACATCACTGCAGATGCCAGCGGTCCTAAACATTTGGTGGTGAAAATCACCCGCGCCAAGCTGGAATCTCTGGTGGAAGACCTGATTGAACGCACCATGGCGCCATGTAAAACGGCGTTGAAAGATGCGGGCGTGTCGCCTTCTGATATTTCTGACGTGATTTTGGTCGGTGGTCAGAGCCGGATGCCAAAAGTGCAAGAGAAGGTTAAAGAGATTTTTGGCAAAGAACCACGTAAAGACGTGAACCCCGATGAAGCCGTGGCCGTGGGCGCAGCGATTCAGGGCGGCGTGTTGAAAGGCGACGTCAAAGACGTGTTGCTGCTGGATGTGACTCCACTGTCACTGGGTATCGAAACGCTGGGTAGCGTGATGACCAAGTTGATCAAGAAAAACACCACGATTCCGACCAAAGCTTCACAGGTGTTTTCAACCGCTGAAGATAACCAAAATGCGGTGACCATCCATGTGTTGCAAGGTGAGCGTGAAATGGCGTCTGGCAACAAGAGCTTGGGTCAATTTAACTTAAGCGATATCCCGCCTGCACCGCGCGGTATGCCGCAGATTGAAGTGACTTTTGATATCGATGCCAACGGTATTTTGCATGTGTCTGCCAAAGACAAGGCCACCGGCAAAGAAAACAAAATCACTATTAAGGCTAACTCTGGTTTGTCTGAAGAAGAGATTCAGCGCATGGAAGAAGATGCGGCTAAATATGCGGATGAAGACAAGAAATTGCGTGAATTGGTCGATGCCCGTAACCAAGCGGACAGCGTGTTGCACAGCGTGAAAAAATCTCTGGGCGAACATGGCGACAAGATTGAGGCGGATGAAAAAGCCAAGATTGAAGAAGCGATTAAAGCGCTGGAAGAGGTTGCCAAGGGCGACGATAAGGCCGATATTGAAGCCAAGACCAATGCTTTGATGGAAGCGTCACAAAAACTGGGCGAAAAAGTCTATGCTGAACAACAAGCACAGGCCAATACCGAAAGCGCACAGCCACAAGGCGAAAAAACCGTCGAAGGCGATGTGGTCGATGCTGAGTTTGAAGAAGTGAAAAAGGACTAAGTCGGCAAGGCAGGCGAACAGTCGTTAGTCCTCATACAGGCTAACGACTTTCGCATTTTTAGACGCTGTTCACAACACAACACAAAGGCAAGCAATGGCAGCTGCAAAAAAAGATTATTATGAAGTGCTCGGGGTTAACCGCGATGCCAGTGATGAAGAGATTAAAAAATCCTTCAAAAAACTGGCGATGAAGTTTCACCCCGACCGTAACCCCGATAACCCCAAGGCTGAAGAGAGCTTTAAAGAGGCCAAAGAAGCTTATGAAGTCCTGAGCGACGAGCAAAAGCGCGCCGCCTACGATCAGTATGGCCATGCCGGAGTAGACCCCAGTATGGGGGGAGGCGGTGGCTTTGGCGGCTTTGGCTCTGGGGGCTTTAGCGATGCATTTGGCGATATCTTTGGTGATATCTTTGGCGGTGGCCGTGGTGGTCAGCGCTCTAATGTCTACCGTGGTGCCGATTTACGCTACAACCTCGAAATTTCGCTTGAGGAAGCGGCGCGCGGCACAGAAACCAAGATTCGTATTCCGGTGCAAACCAGTTGCGAAACCTGT
>JAIXZQ010000097.1 GCA_027489475.1 Methylophilus sp. | reverse complement strand
GCCAAACACCGCTTGCACCTGCCGTTTGAATGCTTGAGCGATGAAACCGGTCAGCTGGCGCAAGCGCTGGCTTTGCCAACTTTTTGCGCAGATCAGCGCACATTTTATCGGCGCCTCACCCTAATTTGCCAACAGGGGCGCATTTCGCAGGTAATGTATCCGATATTCCCGCCTGATCAGCATGTCCACCAATTAATTGCATTTCTGCAAACGCATCCCTTCTCAAGTTAAGTGTTTTTTTATGGGGTGCGCATATCGCCCAGCATCCTCTTTGCTTAAGCGTTTTTTATGCCTGCAATACCCATTAAAAACGCGCTAACCGCAGCATTGGCAAGCAATCTACTCGATGCAAACGGATTGCTTAGCATGCTCACCGGCAGACGGTCGTTTTCGCGCAGGTTCGCATAAGCCTCAA
Source organism: Methylophilus sp. (assembly GCA_027489475.1). Classification (GTDB taxonomy): domain Bacteria; phylum Pseudomonadota; class Gammaproteobacteria; order Burkholderiales; family Methylophilaceae; genus Methylophilus. The sequence goes on along the minus strand of JAIXZQ010000097.1, from coordinate 4,573 downwards.
TCTTCAAAACGTAAAAATGCATGATGATTGTTTAGCGAAATGCAAATTGCATGATTTAAGCTAGGCTAAACAATTGAAATTGCTAAACATTAACGGTATTATTGAAGGTTCCTCTAAATGTTTTGTAAGTGAAGAATCTGGCAATGGACATGCAGTCTGACAACAAGGTGAAGAGTGTTTCTCAAGATCATACAAGCGCAGCGCAAGTCACGCTCGGCAAAGCCCCTCTCTCTCAGGGCTTATATGACAGACGGCATGAAAAAGACAGCTGTGGCGTAGGCTTTGTCGCACACATCAAAGGCCATAAAAGCCATGATATCGTGGCCAAAGGCTTGCAATTATTAGACAACCTGACGCACCGTGGTGCCACAGGCTATGACCCTAAACTGGGTGATGGCGCAGGTTTGCTGATGCAAATGCCAGACACCTTTATGCGTGAAGAAGCCGCAAAACTAGGCATCACCCTGCCTGCGGCGGGACAGTATGCTGTCGGCCAAGTGTTTCTGCCACAACAGGCTGATAATCGCAGCGCCTGTGAAGCGCTTTTTACCCAAATCATCCATGAAGAAGGCCAAACCTTGCTGGGCTGGCGCGATGTGCCGGTAGACAACAGCAATATCGCCGATGCTGCGCGCGCGGTAGAACCTGTTATTCGCCAAGTCTTCATTGCCAGCACGGCCGCTGACCACACCAGCTTTGAGCGCAAGTGCTTTGTTATCCGCAAACGCATAGAGCATGCGGTACGTGCCTTGCAACTGCAAGACAATGCGCAGTTTTACATGCCTTCATTCTCGTCACGTACCATCGTCTACAAAGGCATGCTGCTGGCCAATGAAGTGGGGGTGTATTTTAAAGACTTGAAAGACCCACGCATCACCTCTGCGCTTGCTCTGGTGCACCAACGTTTTTCAACCAATACCTTCCCGGCTTGGGATTTGGCTCACCCATTCCGCATGATTGCGCACAATGGTGAAATCAATACCGTGCAAGGCAATGTCAACTGGATGGCTGCGCGCCATGAAACCATGAAGTCTGCGGTGCTGGGCGAAGACTTGGAAAAACTGTGGCCGTTGATTGCCGAAGGCCAATCTGACTCAGCCTGTTTTGATAACTGTTTAGAGTTGCTGGTTGCTGGTGGTTACAGCCTGCCGCACGCCATGATGATGCTCATTCCTGAAGCGTGGGCGGGTAACCCCCTGATGGATGAAGACCGTCGTGCATTCTATGAATATCACGCTGCGCTGATGGAACCCTGGGATGGCCCCGCCGCCGTGGCCTTTACCGATGGCAACATGATAGGCGCCACACTGGACCGCAATGGCCTGCGTCCTGCGCGCTATTTGGTCACTGATGACGATATCGTCATGATGGCGTCTGAGATGGGCGTTATCACCTTCCCACAAGAAAAAATCGTTAAAAAATGGCGTTTGCAACCTGGCAAAATGTTGCTGATTGACATGCAACAAGGCCGTATTATTGACGACGAAGAAGTCAAAAAAGCGCTGGCACAAGCCAAGCCTTATCGTCAGTGGATTGAACAAACCCGTTTTCATCTAGCCGAATTGCCACAAGTGGGCAGCGGTGACGTGCAACTTCAAGCCGAGCTGTTAGACGCGCAACAAGCATTTGGCTACTCACAAGAAGACCTCAAGTTTGTACTTCAGCCTATGCTGGAAAACGGCGAAGAAGGCTCAGGCTCCATGGGTAATGATGCTGCGCTGCCTGTGCTGTCGAACAAAGCCAAGAGCCTGTATAACTACTTTAAACAGTTGTTCGCACAAGTGACCAACCCGCCGATTGACCCGATTCGTGAAGAATTGGTCATGTCCTTGGTGACTTTTATTGGCCCCAAACCCAACCTGCTGGCCATTGATGAAACCAATCCGCCACTGCGCCTCGAAGCCAGTCAGCCCGTGTTAAGTTTGGCCGGTTTAGAAAAACTCAAGCAGATTGCCAGCTTGACGCAAGGCCGCTTCAAATCTTTGGTGCTGGACATTACTTATGATGCGGCACTTGGCCAAGCCGGGATGAAACAGGCGCTAGACAGCCTGCACGACCAAGCCGAACGCGCGGTGCACGACGGCTACAACATTTTGATACTGTCTGACCGCGCCGTGTCTGCAAAACGCATTGCGATTCCTGCATTGTTGGCTTGTTCGGCCACGCATGAGTTTTTGGTCAAAGCCGGATTGCGCACCAGCACCGGGCTGGTTGTTGACACTGGCTCAGCCCGTGAAGTACACCACTTTGCCCTGCTGGCAGGCTATGGCGCTGAAGCCGTCTGCCCATGGCTGGTCTATGAGACCATGAAGGGCATGACTGCCGATGTAGAAAAAGCCGGCAAAAACTTTGTGAAAGCGATTGGTAAAGGCTTGTATAAAGTCATGTCCAAAATGGGCATTTCGACTTATCAATCCTACTGCGGCGCACAAATTTTTGAGGCCATAGGCCTGAACAGCCAGTTTGTGAATGAATACTTTACCGGCACCGTCAGCCAGATTGAAGGCATAGGCTTAACGCAAGTAGCCGATGAAACATTACGTTTGCACCAACAAGCTTTTGGTAACGACCCGGTATTATCTAATGCGCCGGAAGCGGGAGGCGAATATGCGTTCCGTGTCCGCGGTGAAGAGCATTTGTGGACACCGATGTCGATTAGCAAGCTGCAAAACGCGACACGTACCGGCAAATACGAAACCTATAAAGAATACGCAGCATTGATTAACGACCAGACCCGCAGACACATGACCTTGCGCGGCCTGTTTGAAATTAAACCTGCGGGCGCGGCGATTCCGTTGGATCAGGTCGAACCTGCCAAAGAAATCGTCAAACGCTTTGCCACTGGCGCCATGTCTCTGGGCTCCATCTCGACCGAGGCGCATGCCACGTTGGCGATTGCGATGAACCGTATTGGCGGCAAATCCAACACCGGCGAAGGCGGCGAGGATGTGAAGCGCTTTATTCCAGTGCAAGCTGCCAGCACCATTGCCGATGTGTTGGGCCATGACTTGGTTGAAGCGGATGTGCCATTGCAAGCGGGAGACTCCCTGCGCTCACGTATCAAACAAGTGGCCTCAGGCCGTTTTGGCGTGACCGCCGAATACCTGAGCAACGCCGACCAAATTCAGATCAAAATGGCGCAAGGCGCGAAGCCGGGTGAAGGTGGTCAATTGCCCGGCCATAAAGTGTCGCCGTATATCGCTAAATTACGTTTCTCAGTGCCTGGCGTGGGCTTGATTTCACCGCCACCCCACCATGACATCTACTCGATTGAAGACTTGGCGCAGCTGATTCATGACCTGAAAAACGCCAATCCTAAAGCCTCTATTTCGGTCAAACTGGTGTCAGAAACCGGTATTGGCACGGTGGCGGCTGGTGTTGCCAAAGCCAAGTCAGATCACATTGTGGTGGCTGGGCATGATGGCGGTACAGGCGCATCGCCCATCTCCTCGATTAAACATGCAGGCACACCTTGGGAGCTAGGCTTGGCCGAAACCCAACAAACATTGGTGCTCAATCAGTTGCGTGGCCGCGTTGTGGTGCAAGTAGATGGTCAGATGAAAACAGGCCGTGACGTGCTGATTGGGGCCTTATTAGGCGCCGATGAGTTTGGCTTTGCTACCGCACCACTGGTAGTTGAAGGCTGCATCATGATGCGTAAATGCCATCTGAACACCTGCCCAGTCGGTGTGGCGACGCAAGACCCTGAGTTGCGTAAGAAGTTTACCGGCCAGCCTGAGCATGTGGTCAATTATTTCTTCTTTGTCGCTGAAGAAGTGCGCGAGCTGATGGCCAGCATCGGTATTGCTAAGTTTGACGATTTGATTGGTCGTGCCGACCTGCTCGATATGAAAGCCGGCATTGAACACTGGAAAATCAACGGGTTGGATTTCAGCAAGATTTTCCACCTCCCAGACATGCCTGCCAGCGTCGCGCGTAAAAACAATGACGTTCAAGATCATGGCATCAGCAAAGCGCTGGATAATGAACTGATCGCCTTGGCACAACCCGCCTTGGAAAAAGGCCAGCCTGTGCGTTTGGAACTGCCTATTGTCAACACCAACCGTACCGCGGGTACCATGTTGTCACATGAAGTGGCCCGCCGCTACGGCAATGCAGGCCTGCCTGACGGCACCATCCATGTTAGCTTCACCGGGACTTCGGGGCAGAGTTTTGCCGCCTTCTTGGCCAAAGGCATCACCTTTGAGCTGACAGGCGAAGGCAACGACTATGTGGGTAAAGGCTTATGTGGCGGTCAAATCATTATCAAACCGCCTACCAGCTTCCGTGGGTTATCGTATGAAAACATCATTGTCGGCAATACCGTCATGTACGGCGCCACCACCGGACAAAGCTTCTTTAGCGGCGTCGCGGGCGAACGCTTCTGCGTGCGCAACTCTGGCGCGACGGCGGTGGTCGAAGGCGTAGGTAATCACGGCTGTGAATACATGACTGGCGGCACCGTGGTGGTGCTGGGACAAACGGGTCAAAACTTTGCAGCGGGGATGAGCGGCGGCATTGCGTATGTGTACGATATCGACGGTCAATTTGCCAAACGCTGCAATATGAGCAT
>JAIXZQ010000043.1 GCA_027489475.1 Methylophilus sp. | reverse complement strand
CTGCATATAATTTCAATCTGACCACGGACGGGAGCGCGCAATTGCCCACCTGTTGCGTATCCAGCGCCAGATCAAATTGTTGTCCGCTGGCATCGCGTTCTGGCACGCTAAGAATAACGCCTTGCAAAGTCAGCACCCGTTGCTCGCAGGCAACCGACAAAGCTGATTGCATGCGCACCGCTGCGCGGAATTGTGCCCAAGCATAAGCCAGCATCGCTACCAGCAGTAACAAGCATAACAGGCGCTGGGGCGGTAAACACGCAGTCGCGCGGCTGAAAGCTCGAGGTGTGGCGCGCCAGTCTTGTGACACTACGCCAGCGAGGCCTGTCAGCCGTTTAGGCAGTTGCCAGACCAGTAGCCACAAAAGCCCCCAGCCCGCCCAAACCGACCAACACCATAATTCGGCTTGCTGCTGAAACAGCCCTATGCCCATCAATGCTGCAAGCGTGGCAGCGGGCAGCATGGCAGGCGTTTACACCCTGTCACCACCTTGCGCCGAGAGCTTCAGTGGCTGCAAGGTGCCGTCCTGCAATCGGTATTGGCGGTGCATGCGCGCCGCCAGACTCAAATCATGGGTGACCACTACCAGCGCAGTCCCTTGTTGCGTCTGCATCTGCAAGAGCAGATCAAACACCTGTTCTGCCGTTTGCCTATCTAGATTGCCGGTAGGCTCATCGGCCAAAATACAGCGCGGCTGTGTGACCAATGCCCGCGCCAATGCCGCACGTTGTCGTTCGCCGCCCGAGAGTTCACCCGGGGTATGCTGCAAGCGGTGCGACAGGCCCACCAATGACAACATCTGTGCGGCCTGCGCCAACGCGTCGGCTCTGGGCTGACGGCGAATCAAGAGCGGCATGGCCACATTTTCTAAGGCACTAAACTCTGGCAGCAAATGATGAAACTGATACACAAAGCCCAGATACTGGTTGCGCATGGCACTTTTTTCATGCTCGCGCATCTCGGCCAGCGATTGCCCCAGCCACTGCACCTGCCCCTGCGTGGGCGTATCCAAGCCCCCTAGTAAGTGCAGCAAGGTACTTTTGCCGCTGCCCGAGGCGCCAACAATGGCAATATGCTCGCCAGCCGACAATTGTAAATCGACGCCGGTGAGCACCGAAGTCTCCAAGCCATGATAGGTTTTGGCGAGGCCCTGACACTGCAAAATCACGTCACTCATAGCGTAAGGCCTCCGCTGGGTTCATGCGTGATGCGCGGGCACTGGGGTATAACGTCGCCAGCAAGCTCAACAGCACCGAGAGGCCAACAATGGCTGTGACATCAGACCACAGCAATTTTGACGGTAAGTCGCTGATGTAATACACATCCTTGGCCAGAAACTGCACATTAAACGTGTGCTCTATCCACGGCACTACCGTTTCGATATTCAAGGCCAACAGCACCCCTAACACCGCACCCGACAAGGTGCCTATGATGCCTATCATCGCGCCCTGCACTACAAACATCTTGCGGATGGCCTGCGGGGTGGCGCCCATGGTGCGCAAAATGGCAATGTCGGCACGCTTGTCGGTCACCGCCATGACCAAGGTGGAGACTATATTAAATGCCGCCACGGCCACAATCAGCGCCAGGATAATAAACATCACTCGTTTTTCAAGCTGGATGGCTTTAAAAAAGTTGGCGTGTTGCTGCGTCCAGTCGGTCACCAACAGACTGGGGCCCAACAAGGCAGCCAGTTCACGACTGACTTGATCCGCGCGGAACAAATCTGCCAGCTTAAGGCGCAAGCCAGACACTTGATCGCCCAGCCGATACAGTTTGGCAGCATCGTCCAGATGAATCAGCGCCAGTCCGGCATCGTATTCATACATGCCCACTTGAAAGATGCCAGTGACAGTAAATTGCTTGATGCGCGGCACCATGCCCGCCGGTGTGACCTGACCCTGCGGCGCCATCAGCACCACCTTGTCGCCCACCCGTGCGCCCAGTGCCAATGCCAGATCAGCGCCCAACACCATATTAAATTCACCGGCCTTGAGGTCGCCTAGCCGCCCCGCTTTCATTTGGCCTGATAAGTCAGAGACGCGCGCTTCTTCGGCGGGCAATACGCCACGTACCAATACGCCCTGCACTGCTTGGTCGTACGTCAGCATGCCTTGCGCCATGATATACGGCGCAACGCCTTGAATCGGGCTGGAAACGGCAGACTGAGGCAGTGCGCGTATCTGCTGCTGCAATGGTTGCCAATCTGCCAGCCCCAGCGAATAGCTACGCACTTCAAGGTGCGAAGCCACGCCCAAAATGCGCTTTCTCAGCTCATCTTGAAAGCCATTCATCACCGACAGCACCACAATCAGCGCCATCACGCCAAGGGCGATGCCCACCATGCTGGTGAGCGAGATAAATGAAATAAAGTGATTATTGCGTTTGGTACGGGTATAGCGCCAGCCTATCCAAAACTCATAGGGCAGACGTTGGCCCAGCGCGTCGGCCAGGCGGGACAAAGCGTGTGGTTTCATGCCCGCATGTTAACAGCTTTCAGGACGAAAGCGAACGCGGGCAGCCACAGGCTTAGCCAGTATTCCGCAAGCTGGCGGCAATGCCATTAATGGTCAACGGCATGGCCCATTGCAGGCGTTCATCGGTCTCGCCTTTGCGGTAGCGTTGCAACAAGCCCACCTGTATATGATTGAGTGGGTCCAAATACGGCAAGCGGTCACGGATAGACTTGGCCACTACAGGTTGTGTCGCTAGCCGCTGTGTGGTGCCTAACAGCAGGTTCACCGCCTCGGTAGTGAGGGCATGTTCTTCGGCGATGCGTGCAAAAATGCTGTCGCGCAGCGTGCGGTCATCGAGCAAAT
>JAIXZQ010000322.1 GCA_027489475.1 Methylophilus sp. | reverse complement strand
TTCTGGCAATCGGTCACAGGTAGCCTAGAGGCGGGTGAAAGCCCGCGCGACGCCGCGATCCGCGAAGTGAAAGAAGAAACTGGACTGGATGCCCATGCTTATCAATTTGAAGATTGGCAGGCCAGTAATGTCTACGAAATCTACCCGCACTGGCGGCATCGCTATGCGCCCGGGGTGACTACAAACACCGAGCATTTGTTTGGCTTGTGCCTGCCTGGCCCACTGCCGGTAACCCTGGCCCCTGACGAACATCTGCGCTACACCTGGGTAGATTGGCGGCTGGCAGCGGAACGCGTCTTCAGTTGGACCAATGTCGATGCATTACGCCGATTGGGCGCCCGCCATGGCCTCAGTTTGCCCGATACACAGACGCATTGGGAATCGGTCCAGTCCGCGGTAAAATAGCGATTCTCCGAATTTTAAGCCGCACGAGCACAACATGCAGACCGCCACCATCCAATTTAATACATTTCAAGCCCGCAAAGACGACGACTGTCAGGCCCGTATTCTGGCTGCGCGGGAACAACTCGGTAAACGGCTGGTGATTTTGGGTCACCATTACCAGCATGAAAGCGTCTATCGCCATGCCGATTATTCAGGCGACTCACTCAAGCTCTCTAAATATTGCGACAGCCTAGATGCAGAATACATCGTGTTTTTGGGCGTTCATTTTATGGCCGAGGTCGCTGACATCCTGAGCCGCCCTGAGCAGATTGTGATTTTGCCTGATCTGGCAGCGGGCTGCTCAATGGCGGACATGGCCAATCTGGCCAAAGTTGAACGCAGCTACCGCGAGCTGAACAAGGTGTTGGATTTTGACAGCACCATCACCCCAGTGACTTATATCAACTCGGCCGCCGACCTAAAAGCGTTTTGCGGTGAACATGGCGGCATCGTCTGCACCAGCACCAACGCGCCTAAAATATTAGAGTGGGGCTTTAGCCAACGCGAAAAAATCTTGTTTTTCCCTGACCAACATTTAGGTCGCTGGAGCGGCCATAAAATGGGCATCCCGCTAGATCACATGCCGGTGTGGGACCCGGATTTACCGATGGGTGGCTTGACTGAGCAACAGATTAAAGATGCCAAGATTTTGCTGTGGAAAGGCCATTGTTCGGTCCATCAAATGTTCCGCAAACAGAACATTGATCAGTTTCGCACCCAGCACCCTGATGGCAAGGTGATTGCCCACCCAGAATGTGCGTTTGAAGTTTGCGCCAACGCTGATTATGTCGGCTCAACCGAATACATTTTGCGGACGGTGGCAGATGCTGAACCGGGCAGCAAATGGCTGGTCGGGACGGAACTCAACTTGGTGACGCGTCTGGCGCAAGAGATGAAAGCGCAAAACAAGCTGGTACAGTTTATGAGCCATGTGGTGTGCGAATGCTCCACCATGGCGCGCATAGACCCGCAACATCTGGCGTGGTGTTTAGAAAATCTAGCCGCTGGCCAGGTGGTTAATCAGATTAAAGTGCCGGCTGATGAAGCTGCGCTGGCCAAACTGACACTAGACCGCATGCTGGCGGTGTCATAGCGCCATGGCCTCAGCACAAGCCGCCTGTGCGTTGTGTCAGCCAACGGTGTTTCCATTGCTGTGGCAAGATGAGTATTGCCGGGTGGTCTGCTTGCAAGATGCCGACTACCCCGCTTATTGCCGGGTGGAGTGGTTAAGCCATGTGGCAGAAATGACGGACTTAGCGCCCACCGCACGTGCGCATCTAATGAAGGTGGTATTTGCGGTCGAGAGTGCCCTGCGCGAAGTCATCCAGCCCGACAAAATTAATTTGGCCAGCTTAGGCAACAAAACACCGCATCTGCATTGGCATGTATTGCCACGCTTTGTCGATGACAAACATTTTCCTAACAGCCACTGGGGTGCGCCCTGTCGGACTGGGCAAGCGCGGCTATTGGATGCAGCAACGCTCGCGCGTTTGCAGCACACCCTGCAAGCGCGCATTCAGTGCACTTTGCAAAGCCCCTCCAATACGAACGACGATTAAGGCAAATTCTAAGCACAGCCTCTGCGCGTACATTGGCTGCGAACTCCAGCAATCGCGCGCACGTTGGCTCCACCAGTCATTTACCTAGACGGACAACTGTTTACTTGGCAATGGTTTACTTAGGCGCAAAGGTAAACGCATCACTAAAAAAGGCGTCTTCAGGCAAGCCTTGTGCGCAAAAAGTCAGTTTGGCAATGTCTATCATGCCGGGTGCGCCGCAAGCATAGACCTCAAAGCCAACTAAATCGGCATGGTCTTGCAATACCGCAGCATGGGCCAAGCCGCGTCTCCCCGTCCATCCATCGGCCTCACGGCCGTCGGAGATGACCGGAATATAGCGCAGTGTTGGTGTAAAGCTGGCCCAGCGCTGACACAAGTCGTCCATATACAAATCTTCAACCTGACGGGCACCACGATACAGCCAGACTGGGCGTTGGATTTGGTTGTACAACATATGCTCCAGCATGCCCTTGATCGGCGCAAAGCCGGTACCCCCTGCCAGCATAATGATGGGTTTCTCGCTGTCTTCACGCAGATAAAAGCTACCCAACGGAGCCTCGATACGCAGGATGGTTTTGACTGGCATGGCGTCAAACACCTCGGCCGTAAACTGCCCGCCGTCTATTTTGCGGATATGCAACTGCAAAAAGCCGGCTTCGTGCGGCGCATTGGCAATGGAGAACGCGCGACGCCGACCGTCTTTGAGCAAAAACTCAATATATTGTCCGGCCATAAATGTCAGCGGTTCACCGGCGGGCAATTGCAAGTGTAAAACCATGACATCATGGGTCAATAATTCTTTGTGTTGGACGCGTACGGGCAAAATGCGTGGTTTAATCCCCGCCCGCTGGTCTATTTGTCGGCATTCGATGACCAAATCTTCGAGCGGACGTGCACAACAAAACAGCGCGAGCCCTGCGGTCTGCTCGGCCTCAGTCAATGCACTGCTCTGAAAATCGTCATGCATCACCTTGCCGCTTAACACCTTGCCTTTGCAAGCGCCACAAGCGCCGTTTCTGCAGCCATAAGGCAAGTTAATGCCGACTTCAATGGCAGCTTCTAGCACGGTTTGGCTAGGCCGCACGTCAAAGGTATGGCCACTGTTTTCTATCAATACTTTGTGCATACTCGCGAGTCTTTCTACTCTACATCGTGTGGTCGTGCTGGACGGGTTATCGCTGGGCGTGGGTCTTGCACTTGGGTAAATTCGCCTTCGAACACATCGTCGTTGGCACTGTTGCGGCGCGCAGACCGCGCAGGGTCGCTGCCCAGAGATTGGCTAGGCCACAGCAACAGGCCTACCGCAATGACATCACTGATGACGCCAGGAATCAGCAATAACACGCCGGCCAACATATTGCGCGCTGTCGCCAACATGCCACTGAGCGGATGCCCGCCTGCCCCCAGTTGTTGAAACATACGCGCGGCCAGCAATTCTTTTTCGCTACGAATCAAGCGTAAACCCAAAGCACCTATTATCAGCAGATAGACCAGCACCCACCAGCCATAGCGCTGACATAACTGGATCAGAACAGCTATCTCCATGATTGGAAAAGCCAGTAGAATAGCAAGGATGAAAAAACGCATGTCGGTGATCCTGATTACGAGTCGACGCAAATGACCCTGAATGAGCCCATTATAATCGTGTTTACGCATGTGCCAGACATGCAGACGGCCGAACAGATTGCGCAGGGGCTGCTTGCAGATAAGTTGGCGGCATGTGTCAATATTTCAAGCCCAGTGCGTTCAGTGTATCGCTGGCAGGGGGCCATAGAAGCCGCCGAAGAAATTGCACTCAGCATCAAAACCCGCCAAAGCGCGTATGCGGCCTGTGCTGAAAAGCTGCGTGCGATGCACCCATATGAACTTCCCGAGATTGTCGGCATCCATGTGGATACGGTATTGCCTGAATACCAAGCAT
>JAIXZQ010000195.1 GCA_027489475.1 Methylophilus sp. | reverse complement strand
TTCGCCCAAGGTTTGCCAGATGGCGATTCGCAGCGGGTTTTCTAGCGTCATGATGGACGGCTCCTTGCGCGAGGATGGCAAAACCCCGGCCACCTATGACTATAACGTTGAGGTGACGCGCAGGGTGGTGGAGTTTGCCCATGCAGTTGGCGTGTCGGTCGAAGGTGAACTCGGAGTGCTCGGCTCGTTAGAAACAGGCATGGCGGGCGAAGAAGACGGGGTGGGCGCCAGTGGAAAATTGGATGAATCGCAATTGCTCACCGACCCCGATGAGGCCGCGGCGTTTGTCGAGGCGACCAAGGTCGATGCGCTGGCGATTGCCATAGGCACCAGTCATGGCGCTTACAAATTTACCCGGCCACCTTCAGCCGATACCCTGTCTATTGCACGTATTCGTGAAATTCATGCACGGATTCCCAATACCCATTTGGTCATGCATGGTTCATCCAGCGTGCCGCAGTCTTTGTTAGAACAAATCAGACACTATGGCGGCAATATCAAAGAGACCTATGGCGTGCCAGTCTCACAGATTGTCGAGGGCATTAAAAATGGCGTGCGTAAAGTCAATATCGATACCGATATCCGGCTGGCCATGACCGCAGCGATTCGCAGCCATCTGGCCGAGCATCCCGAAGAATTTGATCCGCGCAAGTATTTCAAAGAGGCCATCACGGCGGCGCAACATTTGTGTAAAGAGCGTTTTGAGGCGTTTGGCAGTGCTGGACAGGCCAGCAAAATAAAAGTCGTGTCGCTGGAAAAAATGGCCTCACTGTATTAATCAAGGGCGGATTGGCGCAGCCCAGATGCGGTTGTTGTCAGACCTCCCACAGATGCAAGAAGTAAGGACGCGTCATGAAGAGAAAAAAATTAGTCGTCGGTAACTGGAAGCTGCATGGCAGTTTGTTAGAAAACCAGCGGCTGCTCAATCGGTTGAAGCAAGAGCTACCCGCTTTGTCTGGGGTGGATACTGCCGTTTGTTTGCCGTTTGTCTATCTGCATCAGGCACAAACGGTGTTGCAAGATTCTGGCATCGGTTGGGGCGCACAAAATGTCAGCCAGTTTACTGAAGGTGCTTTTACCTCATGCATTTCGGCCAAGATGGTGGCGGAATTTGGCTGTACCTATACCATTATTGGCCATTCTGAGCGGCGTGCGCTAAAACTAGAAAGCAATCAGGTTGCGACCAAGCGCCTGCTCAATGCGCTACATGCCGGCCTCACGCCCATTTTTTGCGTGGGCGAGACCTTGGATGAACGCGATGGCCATATGGCTGAGCTGATTGTGCGTAACCAGATGCTTAATGTGGTGTATGGGCTGGATGATGAAGCCTTTGCGCTGGCAAAAAAATTCAATATGGTGATTGCCTATGAACCTGTGTGGGCCATCGGCACCGGAGAGCATGCGACGCCAGAACAGGCGCAGCGCATGCACGCCTTTATCCGCATGATGGTGGCTGAGCGCGACCGTGAATTTGCCGAGCATATTCGTATTGTCTACGGCGGCAGTATGGCGCCTCACAATGCCCACAGCTTACTCAGCATGCCCGATATTGACGGTGGGTTGATTGGTCGAGCCGCGTTGGTGGCTGAGGATTTTATCGCCATCTGCCAGACCGCCAACCAGTGTTTGGCACAAAAGACCGCAGCTTTGGAACCATCCCCGCCTGCCTTTAGTCAGTGAGGCATGACTGCCTCTTTTAAAGGAAACAAAAGTAGCCTGCCCAGCAAACCCTGCGTGCAGTGCGGCAAGCCCATGACCTGGCGCAAAGCTTGGGCAAAAAACTGGGCGGAGGTCAAATACTGTTCTGAGCGTTGCCGCCGCGCGAGCAAGGGTACGCAATGACCCGCCACCTGATTGTGATTTTGGGTGACCAACTGACCTTGGATAACCCGGCATTACAAGACTTTGACCCGGCGCAAGACCATGTGCTGATGGCCGAGGTGATGCAAGAATCTACCCACGTCTGGTCACATCCACAACGCATTACGCTGTTTTTATCTGCCATGCGGCATTTTGCTGACAGCTTGCGCGCGCAAGGTTGGCCGCTCACTTACTATGCATTAGAGACGCACGAGTATCCTGACTTAGCCAGTGTGTGGCAGGCGGAGATTACGCAGCATCAGCCGCAGCGGCTGCGCCTGTGTGAACCGGGAGACTGGCGGGTATTGCAAGCGGCCATTGCCGTGGCAGCGCAAGCCAAGCTGCCGCTTGATATCTTGCCAGACAGCCATTTTATTTGCAGCACGGCTCAGTTTCAGCGTTGGGCCAGTCAATATGGCGGTAAACAGGGCAGTTTGCGCATGGAGTTTTTTTACCGCAGCATGCGCAAGCAGACCGGCAGTTTGATGCAAGGCGAGGTGCCCGAAGGCGGCGCGTGGAATTACGACCACGATAATCGACAATCCTTTGCCAAAAATGGCCCGCAAGGGGTGATTGCGCCGCCGGTGTTTAGCCCAGATGCCATCACCTCGACTGTGATGACCGTGGTCAAGCAGCGCTTCAGTCAACATGCTGGGGAGTTGGCGTCGTTTCAATGGCCGGTCACGCGCAGTCAGGCTTTGGTGTTACTCGACCATTTTATTCAGCACAAGCTGCCCTTGTTTGGGCCTTATCAAGACGCCATGTGGCAAGACCAGCCAACACTCTGGCATTCACTGTTGGCGTCAGCGCTCAATCTTAAACTGCTAGATCCGCGTGAAGTGATTGTGGCGGCGGAGCAGGCCTATCGACAAGGTCACGCCTCTTTGGCCAGTGCCGAGGGGTTTATCCGGCAGATATTGGGCTGGCGCGAGTTTGTGCGCGGCATGTATTGGTTAGATATGCCCAAGCTCAAAACGGCGAATTTTTTTCAGCATCAACGTGACCTGCCTGCTTGGTTTTGGCATGGCCAGACCCAGATGCAGTGTTTATCACAATCCATCGGTCAAACTTTGCGCACCGGCTACGCGCACCATATTCAACGTCTGATGGTGATAGGCTTATTCTCTACGCTGGCGGAGTTGTCGCCGCAACAAGTGGCTGACTGGTTCTTGGCGGTCTATGTAGATGCCGTGGAGTGGGTAGAACTGCCGAATGTGGCAGGCATGGCGCTGTTTGCCAATGGCGGACGCTTTACCAGCAAACCCTATGTCGCCAGCGGCGCCTATATCCAGCGCATGAGCAATTATTGTCAAGGCTGTCGCTACGACCCCAAACTCAAAACCGGGTCACGCGCCTGCCCATTTACTACCTTGTATTGGGCTTTTTTAATCAAACATGAAGCCTTTTTGGCAGGCAATCCGCGCACCACATTGATGGTTAAACATGTCGCCAAGATGGATGCAGAAGCGCGCGATGCGATTATGCAGCAGGCGCGCCAGCAGCTTCAGCAGATTGATGCATTGTAGCGGGGTTGCGCGTGTCATGGCTCTTGCAGTCGTCTGGCATTATTTCATAAAACTGTCACAATAGAGCGCATGGTTGTCGCTAAAATAATCGACATGAAATCCGCCCCCCTTTTGCTTGACCGCGATCTCAGCATTCTCAGTTTCAACGCGCGGGTGCTCTCGCTGGCACAGCGTCCTGATTATCCCTTGCTTGAGCGGTTGCGCTTCTTATGTATCGTCTCAAATAATCTGGATGAGTTTTTTGAAGTGCGCATGCCGCTGCAAATGGAGGCTTATCAGCAAGGGGTGGCCAGTGGCCCGGTAACGGCAGGCACCTGCGAGCAAGTAGCTGAGATGGCACAAGCGCTGGTTGCGCAGCAATACGATTTATTTAACACCGCCTTAATGCCCGCCTTGGCAGAAGAACGCATTCATCTGGTGTCTGGCAGTGTGCGCACCCCTGAACAAACGCTTTGGGTGAGCCACTACTTTAAGCGTGAAGTGTTGCCGTTTTTAATGCCTGTTTCGCTAGACCCGTCACATCCGTTTCCGCAGGTGGCCAATAAATCACTGAATTTTATCGTGCGCATTGCCGTCGCCGGCGAAGAAAAAATTGCCATTGTACGCGCGCCGCGCGTGGTGCCCAGATTGGTGCAACTGCCGCCCGCCGTCAGCAAAGGTGAGCAATGTTTTGTCTCGCTCACCAGTATTATCCGCGCCAATCTGCATGTGTTGTTTGAGGGCGCAACCATTTTGCATTTCTCGCAATTCAGGGTCACCCGCAACAGCGATTTAGAGGTGGATGAGGATGATGTGATTAACTTGCGCACAGCATTGCGTGAGGAGTTAGCGCATCGCCAATACGGTGAAGCGGTGCGCTTAGAGGTGACACAAGAATGTGATGACACCTTGTCTGAGTTTTTGCTTAAACAGTTCAATTTGCCTGCCTTGGCGCTCTATCGCGTCAATGGCCCGGTCAACTTGGGGCGCTTGATTCAACTGCCGGATTTGGCTAAAGGCGACCATCTCAAATTCGTGCCGTTTCAGCCGCGCTGGCCGCAACATATCAAGAAAAACTTGTCGTTGTTGGCGCAGATGCGGGGGCAAGACTTATTGCTGCATCAGCCTTACGAGAGTTTTGAGGTGGTGATACAACTGCTTGAAGAAGCTGTGAAAGACGATGATGTGTTAGCCATACGCATGACCATTTATCGCACCGGCGCCGATCCGCGCATGCTCAGGTTGTTACAGCAGGCGGTGAGTCGTGGCAAAGAAGTGTTGGTGGTGGTAGAGCTTAAGGCCCGTTTTGATGAAGAGGCCAATATTAACTGGGCGGAGGCATTGGAGTCAGTGGGCGCGCAGGTGGTGTATGGCGTGGTCGGACTGAAGACGCACGCCAAAATGTTGCTGATTATGCGGCGCGAGGGGAAGCGGATTCAGCGCTACGGTCATTTGTCTACCGGCAATTACAACCCCAAAACCACGCGGCTCTATACCGACTGGAGCATGTTGACGGCGGACGACACCTTGACGCGTGAAATGGAGGCCGTGTTTCGTCATTTAACCAGTGAGTTACCGCTGCCGCCATTAAAACAATTGCTGGTTGCGCCCTTTACCTTGCAGCGCAGTTTGATTAAACAGCTCGAAAAAGCCCAGCGCATTGCGCGTCAAGGCAAGTCAGCACGGGTGATTGCCAAAATGAACGCACTGACCGATGTGCCGCTGGTCACTGCGCTGATGAAAGCCGCTACCGCGGGAGTAGAGATTGATTTGATTGTGCGTGGGGCCTGCATTTTGCCGGTGGATGCGCCTGTGCTTAAAGGCCGTATCCGCGTGCGTTCCATTGTTGGCCGTTTGCTTGAGCATTCGCGGGTGTTTTATTTTGCGCTGGATGGTCAGGTGCAGATGTGGCTTTCCAGTGCAGACTGGATGAGCCGTAATATGATGCGCCGTGTGGAGTTGGCGTGGCCGATAAAAGACGCTGCCATGCAACAGCGCATCTACCGCGAGAGCTTGGCGCTCTATCTGCAAGATAATCAAGATGCGTGGTGCTTGCAGGCGCAGGGTCAATATCACCCTGTGTCACAGCGCAGCGACGGCAGTGAATCGCTGTCCTGCCAAACCGTATTGTTGCAGCAGTATCACTCTATGTAACAGAGGCAATATGAGCAGCCATGACCGTTAAACATTTGATTTTATGGCGCCATGCCGAAGCTGAAGTGCTCCAGCATGGCGCGTCTGACTTGGCACGCCCCTTGACTAAAAAAGGCCATAAACAAGCCAAACAAATGGCGGCCTGGCTTAAAAAATATGCCCCTAAGCAGACCTATGTGCTGGTGAGTCCTGCCACACGCACGCAAGAAACCGTTGAGTATTGGGGCGAAGATTGGCAGCCTGACAGCCGGTTGTCGCCCGAACGGCCGATTGACCCTATTCTGCACATGTTGGACAGCAGTCCATTCGACAGCGTCATGCTGGTCGGTCATCAGCCGTGGATGGGGGAGTTGGCTGCCCGCTGTCTGGGCTTGCCTGAGGGTCAAATCAGTATCAAAAAAGGTGCGATTTGGTGGCTGCGGCTACCCAAAGCAGGCCCACCCTACAAGCTGTATAGCGTTCAAAGCCCAGATTTAATCGATTAATTGAAGGGTTGCTTTTCGCACACCCATGGCATCGCCATCGTGCATTTGAGTGCGTCTGCCTGGCCTTCATCCTATGCATCCGTGCGCAGTCGGCGCGCTTTAAAGCCGACTGGGTGGGTGTAATCGCTGGTGAGTTGCTCTGCTTCAAGACCGGTGACCGCCAGCAAAAAATACTGCGCGTTTATTACCCCCAGTCACCATATAGCAGCACCTAGACAGACGCTGCAACAGTCGCAGCTTATTTTTTGGGTCTGCCGGTTTTAATTGTAGGCACCGCCGCAAGGGTGGCTTTCAGCGCGGCATCATCCAGCTTGGACAACAATGCCAGCCCAGCACGCAATAACTCACTTTTTTTCGCCGGTTGGCCGACACTTTCTAACCGTTTTTTTAATACTGCAATCTGTGCATATTCCTCTTTGGGCATGGTAAAACTGTCGCGTTCCATTTTAATTTTGGCGGGCTTATCACTGACTTTGACAGCTGTTTGATTTATCACCTTGATCGCGCTGGCTGCTTTTTTGGCTGGCGCTGGACGA
>JAIXZQ010000122.1 GCA_027489475.1 Methylophilus sp. | reverse complement strand
TTAAGAACGTTCCGTACCGGCGAGCGGGCTAATGCACCGATGATGATGGCGATTGCCGTCAAAATGACCGACGCTGAAATGCAAGCGGTGGCCGATTATTTGCAAGGTTTGCGCTAATTCATCCACAACCTAAAAAGGTGGCTTTGGCCACCTTTTTTTGCTGGTGGCGCATGCAACCTTTAGGTTGGCTTGTCGTCCACATGTGGGGGATGTGCGTTACCACTCCATCCGTGCTATGACAGATCCGCGCGGCGATGCAGTCATCGACCGTTTGCGCCGCTCAGCGAGCGACGTAATCAGTCCAGCCACATTGAAACCGAATTTTAAAGAGATTGTTTTGAAAACACCTGTACCACCCTCACAGCGTCTCTACGCGTTATTAAGCTCCATGCGCTTTGCTGTGAGCTTGCTGACGCTACTCGGGGTCGCCTCAATTATTGGTACTGTGCTCAAGCAAAACGAGCCTTATAGCAACTACATCGTCAAGTTCGGTCAATTTTGGTTTGAGCTGTTTGAGATGTTGGGCTTGTTGGATGTCTACCATGCCTCTTGGTTTTTAATAATCCTGCTGTTTTTGGTCATTTCGACTTCGCTGTGTGTGGTGCGTAATACACCTCAGATGCTTAAAGAGTGGCGCGTATTTAAAGAACACGCCAGCGAAAAATCTCTGCGTATGTTTGAGCATCAGGCCACGGTGTCTACCTCGGTGCCCGCCGCGACATTGCAAACGCAGCTGTCGGCATATTTGACGGCTGAACGCTACACCTACAAAACCCAGACCCAATCCAATGGCGATATTCTGATTGCCGCCAAATTAGGCACCCACCAACGCTTGGGCTACATCTTTACGCATGTGGCGATTGTGGTGATTTGCTTTGGCGGGCTGCTGGATGGCAATCTGCCCTTTAAACTACAAGAGTTGATGGGCTTGAAGAAAATCGAAACTCGAGATATTCCCCCCCGAGAAGTTCCCGCAGAGAGTCGCTTAGGCACGCATAACCTGTCGTTTCGCGCCAACATGACTTTGCCTGAAGGCGAGCGGGATAATGTGTCGTTTGTCAGAGTGCGTGATGGCTACTTGGTGCAAGATCTGCCTTTTACGGTGGCACTGAAAGATTTTCGCATGGAACACTATCCGACCGGCATGCCAAAATCGTTTGAGAGCGATATTGTCATCACCGATCCTGAACGCACTACGCCGATTGAAGCCACGGTCAAGGTCAATCACCCGTTTATTTATAAAGGCATCGCCATTTATCAATCGGACTTTCAGGATGGCGGCTCTCAACTCAAATTCAACTTGTGGGATTTAACTGCCAACACGGCACCCACCTCGATTGAAGGCGAAATTTTGCGCAAAGGCAGTCTGGGCGATGGCGCAAGCAAAATGACGGTGGAGTTTAACGAGTTTCGTCAGTTTAATATCCTTAATTTGTCTGCTGATGGCAAAGGCAAGCCGCACAATGTCGGGCCCAACACCACACTCAAATTGCGAAACGCCAGTGGTCAGGCACGTGAATATGTGTATTACATGCAGCCCTTGCAATTAGATGGCCATGCTTATTTTGTCTCTGGCATGCGTGAAACCGTGCAAGAAGAATTTAAATATTTGCGTATACCGGCGGATGATGACTTTTCTTTGCAAGGGTTTATGCGTCTGCGTTCGGCCTTGCGCGAGCCGAAGGCGATGGCTGAGATTGCACAGCGCATTGCGGCGCAATTACCTGCGGATAATCCAACACTTAAATCGCAATTGGCGCAAAGCGTGCAGCATCTGTTGCACACCTTTACGCAAGGGGGCTACTCCGCACTCTCTCGCACCATAGAACAAGCTGTGCCAAAAGATCAACGCGAGCAAGCGGCGCAAACTTATCTCAAACTGCTGAATCGTGCGGCATATGAGGGTTTGCAATTGGCGCGTGCACAACAGCATTTACCGCCAGCCGGTGACGATGCAGCCACAGCGGCATTTGTGCAAGACAGTTTGAATGCCATGAATGATTTGTTTTTTTATGGCACGCCTTATTATTTTCAGTTAACGGATTACACACTCAAGCAGGCCAGTGGGTTTCAACTCACGCGGTCGCCGGGGCAAAACTGGGTCTATCTGGGCTCTGCCATGCTGGTGCTAGGAATTTTTGCCATGTTTTATATCCGTGAACGTCGGCTCTGGTGTTTAATCAAACCAGCGCAACAAGAGGTATTATTGGCCATGTCGTCTAACCGTAAAAGCCTAGATTTGGATCAGGATTTTGCACGGGTTAAACAGCAATTGGGCACATGGTTGCTAGCGCAGTCAGCGCATTGATTTTTTTGAGGACTCTGAAATGAATACTCCCACTTGGCAAAAACCCACCGCCTTCTGGCAGACGTTGCAGCCATTTGATTGGCTGTATGCGCTTTTGTTGTTAGCAGGTGGACTATTTTCATACCAGCAGTATGCGTCTTATATGGACCTGTATGAAGTCAGCTTTTTGTTTGGCGCGGTCGCAGTGTTTAGCTATCTGGGATGGCGGTGGTCTGCCATGGCGCGTTTAGTGCTAGGGGTGGCGCTATTAAGTTTGCTCGGGGTGTATAGCTATCACGGCGATTTGGCGAATGGCGGACAGCGCTTTTTCTTGAAGTTTTTATTGGCCAGCCAATCGGCCATTATGTGGATGAACGTGCTGTTTGTGCTGGCCATGCTGACCTATTGGCTAGCCATGCTGCAAAAGTCCGTATTTACCGCCAAAGTGGGCTCGGCACTCACCTGGGCCGCGACCTTGTTTGGCTTTGTTGGCCTCATGGTGCGTTGGTATGAATCTTATTTAATTGCACCTGATATCGGCCACATCCCTATCAGTAATCTGTATGAAGTCTTTATTTTATTTTGCCTGATTACTGCACTGTTGTATTTGCATTACGAGCGGGTATTCCAAACCCGTCAACTGGGCGGGTTTGTGCTGGTGGTGATTAATGCGGCCGTAGGCTTTATTCTTTGGTACACCTTTGACCGGCATGCCAATGAAATACAGCCGCTGGTGCCTGCATTGCAAAGTTATTGGATGAAAATTCATGTACCCGCCAACTTTATCGGCTATGGCGCCTTTTCGCTGGCGGCCATGGTGGCGGGTGCCTATTTACTGGCGCAGCGCGGAGTACTGGCTTCCCGCTTACCAGCGCTGCACCTGTTAGATGATGTGATGTACAAGGCCATTGCGGTTGGCTTCGCATTCTTTACCATTGCTACCATTTTAGGTGCAATGTGGGCCGCTGAAGCGTGGGGCGGCTACTGGTCATGGGATCCTAAAGAAACCTGGGCGCTGATTGTGTGGTTGAATTATGCCGCCTGGTTACATTTGCGATTGATGAAAGGCCTACGCGGCGCGGTATTGGCATGGTGGGCGTTGGTCGGTTTGCTGGTCACGACCTTTGCCTTCTTGGGCGTCAATATGTTCTTAAGTGGTCTACACTCCTACGGCACACTGTAATAGTTTTCTCCTCCACAAAAAGGCAGATGCGTAGGCATCTGCCTTTTTTCTTTGCAAAAGAGCCATACCGCATTCTATTAACGTATGTTAATTTATGTTAGAATTGCTTACAGGTATTGGCCAAGCTTTCTATCCACGACCGCTACCACAGACCGCTGATTAACACCCTCAGCGCCACGCTGTCTGTAAAGACAGCATCATGTTTGTATGTTGTAACAGTCATCTTAATGTGTATGAGTCATCTTAGACCAAGGAGAACACCATGAAAAAACAGACTGGGTTTAGTTTGATTGAATTAGCGATTGTTT
>JAIXZQ010000331.1 GCA_027489475.1 Methylophilus sp. | reverse complement strand
GCCAGCATTCATCGCCAAAGCGCCGCCCACGGTGCCGGGGATGCCGGCCATAAACTCTGCCCCAACCCGCTGCTGGCTGGCGGCAAAGCGGGCCAGCTTGGCGCAGGTGACGCCGGCTTCGGCAAAAATGGCCTCGCCTTGTCGCTCTAAGGTTTGGAGTGCCTGATGCATCACCACCACGGTGCCGCGCACGCCGCCATCGCGCACCAACAAGTTGCTGCCCAAGCCGATAAACGTCAGCGGCTCACTGGCAGACAGTTGTTGCAAAAAGGTTTGCAATGCCTCTACGCTGTCGGCCAATACCAAGCGTTCAGCCGGCCCGCCCACGCGCCAGCTGGTGTAACGCGCCAGCGGTTCATGGTGCAAGATGGTCAGGCCTTGACGTTGGCGCTGGGCATTCATACGCGGGTCAGCTCCTTGGTTTTAGCCGCCACATTGCCGATGCTGCCCGCGCCCATGACCACCACCACATCATCCGGCTGCACAGTTTCTAAAATGGCTGTGGGCAATGCATCTGTGCTTTCAACAAAGCGCGGCTCCACCTTGCCATTGATGCGGATAGCGCGAATCAAGCTGCGGGTGTCGGCAGCGACAATCGGCGCTTCCCCCGCCGCATACACTTCGGTGAGCAATAAGGCATCCACAGTCGATAGCACGTTGACAAAGTCTTCAAAGCAGTCACGGGTACGCGTATAGCGATGCGGCTGAAAAGCCAACACTAAACGACGCCCAGGAAACGCGCCTCGGGCGGCGGCAATCACTGCGGCCATCTCTATTGGATGATGGCCATAATCGTCGACCAAGGTGAAGGTACCCGCAGCCACCGGCAGGTCACCATAGCGTTCAAAGCGGCGACCTACGCCTCTAAACTCAGCCAGCGCCTTGAGAATGGCGGCATCGGGCACATTGAGTTCGGTGGCGATGGCAATGGCCGCCAAGGCATTCAGCACATAATGGTGGCCGGGTAGATTCAAGGTCACTTCGTTGCGCACGGTGATGCCGTTTTTGCGTACCAAGCTAAAATGCATACGGCCATGGTCAGCCACGATGTTTTCGGCACGAATTGCCGCCTCTGGATGCGTGCCATAGGTGGTGACTGGACGGGTGACGCGCGGCAAAATGTCACGCACATGCGGGTCATCCAAGCACAGCACGGCCATGCCCCAAAACGGAATCTGCTGCAAAAACTCGACGAACGCCGTTTTGAGTTTGTCAAAACTGTGTTCATAGGTATCCATATGGTCTTGGTCGATATTGGTGACCACCGCCATGATGGGGGTCAGGTGCAAAAACGAGGCATCGGACTCATCGGCCTCGACCACAATCCATTCGCCGGTACCCAATCGCGCATTGGCACTGGCGGCTTCGAGTTTGCCGCCAATAACAAAGGTGGGGTCCATATTGGCCTCGGCCAAAATGCTGGCAATCAGGCTGGTGGTAGTGGTTTTGCCATGCGTGCCGGCCACCGCAATGCCTTGTTTAAAGCGCATCAGTTCGGCCAACATGACCGCGCGCGGAATCACCGGCACTTTGCGCGCACGTGCCGCCATAATTTCAGGGTTGGCTTCATTGATGGCGCTAGACACCACCACCACGTCGGCATTGTTTAAATGCTCACTGGCATGGCCTTGAAACACGGTGGCGCCAAAGCCCTGCAAGCGCTTGGTCACGGCATTGCTGGCCAAATCTGAGCCACTGACTTCGAACCCAAGGTTAAGCAAGACTTCAGCAATACCACTCATGCCTGAGCCGCCGATGCCGATAAAATGGATTTTTTTAACTTTATGTTTCATCGTGCCCGTCCTGTGGCCAATTGCTGACAAATCGCGGCGACCGACTGCGTAGCCTGCGGTTGCGCCAAAGCGCGGGCTTTTTCTGCCATCTGCAGGCAAGTACCTCTATCCAGGCCACTGAGCAGGGTAGCCAGTTGCGTCACGTCTAACTCCTGCTGTTGAATTAACCAAGCCGCGCCCGCGTTGGCAAGATAGGCCGCGTTACCGGTCTGGTGGTCATCCACCGCATGCGGGAAAGGCACCAACAGACTGCCCACTCCAACATTGGCCAGTTCAGCCACCGTTAAGGCGCCTGCGCGGCAAATCACCAGATCAGCCCAGGCATAGGCCTCGGCCATATCGGTGATAAACGCGCGACAATCTGCCGCCACCCCAGCATCGGCGTAGGCCTTTTTAAGCGCCTCAATATGCTTTTCGCCGGACTGGTGAATAATCTGCGGACGGAGCGCCAACGCTAGCTGGGCAAATACACGCGGCAACAAGCTGTTTAACGCCACGGCACCCAGACTGCCGCCTACCACTAACACGCGTAAGGCGCCATGGTGTTGGGCAAACCGTTCAGCGGGCACGGGCAAATGTGAGATGTCCTCGCGCACAGGATTCCCCACACAGACACCGCGTGGCCCCAGCGCCTGCGGGAAGCCGGTCAACACCTGATCTGCCAGCCGTGCCAGCACTTTATTGGTCAGTCCAGCCACTGAGTTTTGCTCATGAATCACCAGTGGGATGCCTTGGCATTTGGCCATCACACCGCCAGGAAATGCGGCAAAGCCACCCATGCCCAATACCACCGTTGGCTGGTGTGCTTGTAGCGCTGCACGCGCTTGCGCGCAGGCACGCCAGAGCTTGACCGGCAAAGTCAGCCAGCCCATCAGTCCTTTACCACGCACCCCCTGCATCTGCATGGTGGCTTGGCGATAGGGTTTATTGGCAATCAGCCGTTGCTCCATGCCACCCTCGGTGCACAGCCAGACAATCTCCCAGCCAGCCGCCTGCAAAGCATCCGCCACCGCCATGGCTGGATACACATGCCCGCCGGTGCCCCCTGCCATCACCATTAATGTCATTGCGCGGCTCATGTCGTTAAGCCTTTTTGCAGACGTCGATTTTCATAATCAATACGCAGCAGGACAGACAGCGCGATGCAGTTGGCCAAAATACCGCTCCCGCCATAGGAGAGCAGCGGCAGCGTCAAGCCTTTGGTGGGCAACAAGCCCATGTTGACGCCCATATTGATAAAGCCTTGTACGCCCATCCAAACGCCGATGCCTTGCGCCAGCAAGGCGGCATAGTAGCGTTCGTTAGCCACGGCTTCTTTGGCGATGCTAAAGGCGCGTATCACCAGCCAGGCAAACAGCAACACGACCACCACCACGCCGACATAGCCCAGCTCTTCGGCCACCACAGCCAGTAAAAAGTCGGTATGTGCTTCTGGCAAATACAATAATTTTTCAACGCTGCCGCCCAAGCCTACGCCCCAAAACTCGCCACGACCAAAAGCAATCAAGGCATGTGATAACTGATAGCCAGTATCAAACGGATCATCAAACGGATTTAAAAAGCCTTTCATGCGCTCAAGGCGATAGGGTTCCATCACCACTAGGCCAAACACAGCCAAGGGCAAGGCGGCCAGCATGGTGAAAAACACTTTGAGGTTTACGCCGCCCAACCACATGATAGAAAACGCAATCGAGGCAGTGACGGCAAATGCGCCAAAATCTGGCTCTTTGAGCAGCAACACACCCACAAACACCATCACGCCCAGCATGGGCAAAAAGCCTTTTTTAATGCTGTGCATATTGCTGGCTTTGCGCACGGCGTAATCTGAGGCATACATGGCAATAAACAGCTTCATCAACTCAGAAGGTTGCAGATTCATCACCAGCAGTGAAATCCAGCGTCGGCTACCGTTCACCACTTTGCCTATGCCGGGTATCAGCACCAGAATCAGCAACACGATGCCTGCGATAAACAGATAGGGCGACATGCGCTGCCACCAAGCCATGGGAATCTGAAACACAATCAGCCCGGCCAGCAGGCCGACGCCGATATACAAGGCCTGACGAACCAAAAAGTACAGGCTGTTGTGGCCAAACATTTTGCTACTGTCGGCATAAGCAATCGAGGCTGAATACACCATGACCAAACCAAACGCCAGCAGTGACAACACCACCCACAGCAGCGAGACATCGATGCTGGGGGCGTTATAGCGCTCGCGATTCATCATCAGGGGGCCAAGCATGCCGCCTCCAGCGCCTTCACGGCCTCGACAAACACCTGTGCACGATGTTCGTAGTTGCGGAACATATCAAAGCTGGCGCAGGCCGGTGACAACAACACGGCATCCCCCGCCTCAGCCAGTGTTTTGGCCACGGTGACGGCTGCGGTTAAATCGACCGCATCGACCATGGGGATAGGCAAGGCCTGCAATACTTTTTGAATTTTGGGGCCGTCACGGCCAATCAACACCACGGCACGCGCATGCTGTTTCACGGCTTCACGCAAGGGGGTGAAATCTTGCCCTTTGCCATCGCCGCCAGCAATTAGCACCACTTGTTGTGGTTTACCCTGCTTGAGCATGCCACTGATGGCCGCGCAGGTGGCGCCTACATTGGTGCCTTTAGAGTCGTCATAAAAATCGACATCGTCTATGCTGGCCACCCACTCCACCCGGTGCGGCAAGCCACGGAAAGATTGCACCGTTTGCAAGATAGAGACTTTGTCTATGCCGATGGCTTGTGTCAGTGCAATGGCCGCCAAGGTATTGGCGATATTGTGTTTGCCACGGATACGCAGACTGTCGGCCTCGAGATATTGGCGATTGCCCGCGCACAGCCACCCCGCATCATTGAGGCCGTAATCATTGATGCTGGGCGAAGAATTTACGCCAAACGACACCTGTGGCAAGCTGCCGGCCAAGGCGGCACTAACGGGGTCATCACGGTTAACCACCGCCAGTTGGGCATTGAGATAGATGCGGGCTTTGGCTTGCGCATACTCGTCCATGCCGGTGTAACGGTCCATATGGTCTTCGGACAAGTTGAGGATGGTGGCCGCATCCACCTGCAAACTGGAGGTGGTCTCTAGCTGAAAGCTGGACAGTTCCAGCACATACACTTCTGGCACTGGCATGCTTAAGGTATCGAGGACTGGCAAGCCGATATTGCCCGCGACAATGGTATTTAAGCCCGCCTGCTTGCAGATTTCGCCGACCAACGAGGTGACGGTGGTCTTGCCATTAGAACCTGTGATGGCAATGACTTTGGCATATGGCGCGCGATAGCGTGCAAACAACTCCACATCACCCATGATGACTTTGCCCGCCGCTTGTAAGGCGACCAGCGCGGGTTCTTTCAGCGAGACGCCTGGGCTGGCCACCACCATATCCATCTCAGCCAGCATGGCGGCATTAAATGCCCCCAGATGGCACTCCACCTCTGGAAACTCACTGTGTAGACGGTCTAAGCCGGTGGGATGCTGACGGCTATCAAACATGATCACTTCTGCACCCATGTGGCGCAGCCAGCGCAAAGCCGAGAAGCCAGTGTCACCCAGCCCCAAGACAGCCATGCGTTGATGTTCAAAGTGTTTTTTCATGTTGTATGCTCAGCAGCGTGTTCAGCGTTATCGAATTTTTAAGGTTGAAAGACCAACCAGTACCAACATCATGGTGATGATCCAAAAGCGGACGACCACTTGCGTTTCTTTCCAGCCTTTTTGTTCGTAATGGTGGTGTAATGGCGCCATTAAGAAGATGCGTTTACCGGTGCCAGTCATGCGTTTGGTGTATTTGAAATACAGCACTTGCGCCGCCACTGAGAAGGTTTCCACCACGAATACGCCGCCCATGATGAAGAGGACGATTTCCTGACGCACAATCACCGCGACAACGCCCAGTGCAGCGCCCAAGGCCAGCGCGCCAACATCGCCCATAAACACTTCGGCCGGATAGGCGTTAAACCACAAAAAGCCCAAGCCAGCGCCTGCCATCGCGGCACAAAACACCATTAACTCACTGGCGCCCGCCACATAAGGAATGCCCAGATATTTTGAAAACACCGCATGACCAGCCACATAAGAAAAAATTGCCAAGGCACTGCCGACCATGACAGTGGGCAAGGTCGCCAACCCATCTAAGCCATCGGTCAGATTGACGGCATTGCTGCTGCCGACGATGACCAAATAGGTCAGCACAATAAAACCGACCGCGCCTAATGGCAGCACCAAGTGTTTAAAAAACGGTACGATTAAGGTGGTTTCAACCGGCGTGCTGGCGGTGGCATATAAAAAGCCTGCCACCCCTAAGCCAATCAGGCTTTGCCAGAAGTACTTGGCTTTGGCAGACAAGCCTTTCGGGTTTTTGTAGACCACTTTGCGGTAGTCATCGACCCAGCCGACCGCGCCAAATCCCAAGGTTGTGACCAATACCACCCAGATAAAGCGGTTATGTAAATTGCCCCAGAGCAGGGTAGCAATCGCAATGGCCACCAAGATCAAAGCGCCGCCCATGGTTGGGGTGCCGGCTTTGACCAAATGGGTTTGTGGACCATCGTCACGCACGGCTTGACCGACTTTGTATTCAGTCAGCTTGCGTATCATGGCGGGCCCCACCAAAAATGAGATGGCCAGCGCCGTCAGGGTCGCCAGCACCGCACGCAAGGTGATGTAGTTAAAGACATGAAAGCCGTGGATATCGTCAGCCAGCCATTTCGCCAGTTCAAGTAGCATATGTGTTTCCTATCAGTGGTCTGCCGCCCCGGGGGAGGCAGACAATGCGTTGACGACACGTTCCATCTGCATGAAGCGTGACCCTTTCACCAAGACCACATCTTCTGCGGTCATTTCGGCCTGAACAGCGTCCAGCAAGTCTTCTACGCTGGCAAAGTGCTGCGCGTCTGCACCAAACGCCTTGACTGCCGCTAGACTGTGCTGACCCAGCGCAAACAGTTTGGCCACGCCCAGTGCTTGGGCATACCGTCCCATTTCAGCGTGCATGGCGTCAGCATCCGCGCCCAGCTCCCCCATATCACCCATGACAAACAAGGTGCGCCCCGCTTGAGCATGCAATACATCCAAGGCTGCGCGCATAGAGTCGGGGTTGGCGTTATAGGTGTCATCGATGAGGCGCGCGCCATTGGCGGCGGTTTTGCGTTGCAAGCGGCCATTGACGCCGGCAAACGCCTGTAGGCCAGCGTGCACCTGTGCCAAACTGGCTCCGGCGGCCAAAGCCGCAGTGGCCGCAGCCAAGGCATTCATTTGATTGTGTTCGCCCGGAACAGCCAGGGTGACGCTGATATGTTGGCCCTGATAAGACAGTTGCAAGCCGTCAGCCTGCGTCTGGCCACGTACATCGGCCGCACTGTGCATGGCAAACGTCATCATGCGACGGCCCACATTCAGGCTGCGCCAATAGTCGGCAAAATCGCTGTCGGCATTGATAACGGCAATACCCTCATCCCCCAGGCCGGCAAAAATCTCCCCTTTGGCCTTGGCAATGTTTTCACGCGAGCCCAACTCGCCAATGTGCGCGGTACCCGCATTGATAATCAGCGCCACATTGGGGCGGGCCAGACGGGTTAAGTAGTCAATTTCGCCCAGATGATTCATGCCCATTTCGATGACGGCATAGCGATGGCTGGGTTGCAGGCGCAACAAGGTCAGCGGCATGCCGATATCATTGTTAAAGTTACCG